>JBOGUK010000120.1:0-11259 GCA_050695915.1 Anaerolineales bacterium | reverse complement strand
CCAGAATGGCGCCGGCATTCAATTGCGTTCGCCATGCGAAGCCATAGGTGGATCGCCCTCCCCAATATTTATCAGCCGCGGTCATGTCCGAGGTCGCGTGGATGGGCTGCATGGATGCGACGATCTGCAGTTCGCCTAGGCGTTTTCGGTCGTCGGGATGCAGCACCTGAACGTGTTCGATGCGGTGGCGGCGTTGGGGCAAACCGTTTTCTCGTTCGAATGAGCGAATCTGTTCGAACGCCTTGAGCACTTCGTGGTTGGCGCGGTCACCAATGGCGTGCACCGCCATGTTCAAGCCGCCTACGGCGGCTTCCTGTCCCCATTTCAAAAGTTGCTCGCTATCCACGAATAGCATGCCGCGGTTTTCCGGCTCACCATCATAGGGTTTGATCATCGCCGCTGTACGCGGACCAAGTGCCCCATCGGCGAACACTTTGATCGCGCCGATGCGCAAAAGGTCATCCCCAAATCCACTGCGCAGACCAACCTCGATCGCATGGTCTAGCGATTCGACCGGGATATGTTTGAGCACCCGCAGCTTGAGTTCTCCCCTCTCGCGCAGCGTTTGCAGCGCGCGGAAACTGCGTTCCCGGTCAAAATCGTGGATGCCAGTCAACCCCAGTGTCCATAAGTATTCTTGAGCGGAGGATATTGCCTGCATATCTTCTTTAGTGGAACCTTGTGGAATCGCTTGGGCTGCCAGCTCCATCGCTTCTTCGAAAAGGATGCCGGTTGGTTGACCGTTTTCGTACCGTTGGATTCGTCCATTTGGAGGATCATCCGTTTGTGCATTAATGCCCGCTGTTTTTAACCCGGCGGAATTTACCCAGCCTGCATGCATTGACGCTGCGGTCAAGTAGACGGGATTGTTCGGCACCACGCGGTCGAGCATGGAAGCGGTGCCGAACCCTTCCTGCCAATCGTTCTGACGCCAACCATGCCCCTTGATCCAGGTTCGGGGTTTCGCGTTGCGGGCGCGATCGGCAACTCGCTGCAGGCATTCTTCTAATGTGGCTGTGTCGCAGTTGATATCTTGCAGGCCCAGTGAAAACTGCCTCATATGAACGTGCGCATCGGTTAAACCGGGCAGTACGACCTTCCCCGAAAGGTCTTCAACTTTCGCGTTGTTAAATTGCGATTTCAGGCTTTCCGGGTCACCAAGCGCAACAATCCTTCCCGAATGTTCGGGTCCTATTCGGACGGCCAAGGCGTTTGCGACAGGTTGTTTGGGATCCAGGGTATGGATCTTGGCGTTGGCGATGATCAACATTTTTGGTGTTAAGGTTTCTTGCGCAACAGCCTTGCTACCAGACTGTCGAGTTCCTCGTCCGAATAGTAGAAAAGAGTGATCCTCCCCCCTTTTTTTCCATGCTGCACGTTCACTTTTGTTCCCAGGGCGCTGCGCAGGTCTTGCTGTAAAGCGCGGATCTCAGCGGGCATTGCAGGCTTGCGGGCCTTTTTGGGCTTTTGACCTTTCAGCTTGCGCACCAGTTCTTCGGTTTGGCGCACATTTAAGTCTTGGCTGATCACCGAACGCAACGCTGCGTTTTGAGCCTGCGCTGTGGGTAGGGCCTTCAGAGCGCGGGCGTGACCCTCGGTAATTCTATTGGACGCGATCGCTTCTTTAACCTGCTGTGGAAGGTCGAGCAGGCCGATCGTATTGGTGATGGCTACGCGACTTTTCCCAACGCGTTTCGCTATTTTTTCGTGAGACAGTCCGAATTCCGTGTGCAGCTGCTTAAATGCTTCCGCAGATTCCAGCGGACTCAGGTCTGCACGCTGTACGTTTTCAACGAGGGCGATCTCGACCAGTCCCTGGTCATCTGCTTCGCGTAATACGACTGGCACTTCATTGAGGCCCGCGAGGCGCGCTGCTTCCAGGCGGCGTTCGCCGGCGATGAGCGTATAACCGTTCCCGGATTGCTTGACGATCAGCGGCTGGATCACGCCGTGCGTGCGGATCGACTCCGCTAACTCCTCAAGCGCCTCTCTCGCGAACTGCGTGCGAGGTTGGTGGGGATTAGGTTTGATGTCGTCTACGGTGACCTGCTGGACGTCGCCCTGTTTGAGTGCGCTTTCCGCAGGCGGGATAAGGGCATCCAGCCCCTTTCCAAGTCGAATGCGTCCTGCCATTTAGACCTCTGAGCCGGCCTTTACCGCAGACAGGCGCACTATCTTCACGCCGTCTTGTTCAAGAACTTCTTCAGCAAGGGCACGGTGCGCCTCGGCGCCTGGCGAGCTTGGGAAATAGGACAGAATAGGCAGGCCGTGGGAGGGGGCTTCGGCGAGCCGGACGCTGCGCGGGATGATGGTCTTGAAGGCTTTGTCTTTGAAATGCCTGCGCACTTCATCCACCACTTCCTGCGAGAGGTTTGTGCGATTATCGTACATGGTGAGCAGCACGCCGCGCACGCGTAATCCAGGGAACAAAGATTTTCGTACGCGCTCAACGGTATCCATCAACATCCCCAGCCCTTCGAGCGCCAGATATTCGCACTGCACGGGAATGACCAGTCCGTCCTGTGCAGCTACCATGCCGTTGAGGGTCAGCAATCCCAGTGAAGGCGGGCAATCGATCAGAATATAGTCGTAGCGATCTCTAACCGGGGCAAGCGCATCCTTCAATTTATGTTCGCGGCCGGGTTCCCCAACCAGTTCCACTTCTGCGCCCGCCAGCGCTGGGGAGGATGGCAGCAGCGAAAGTTTGAGCTGCGCGTTTCTCAGGATGCTTTGATTCGTTGCCTGGCTGTCGCCGAGCGCTTGATAAGTACCGCTTTGTACGGACGATTTGTCGATCCCCAGGCAAGAGGTTGCGTTGGCTTGCGGGTCGAGATCTACCAGCAAGACTCGTTGGCCGAAGTGGGCCAGGTAAGCCCCCAGATTGATCGTGGTGGTTGTTTTGCCAACGCCGCCCTTCTGATTCACCAATGTATAAATGCGCGACATTCTTAGGAATGCGCCTCAGCCATCAGATCGAAGAGTTCGTCCTTGGTGGGGACACCGTCAAGTCCCTGCCGTTGCACCGAACGCGAAGCAAGCTGCGTGGCGAAGCGAGCCGCGTCGATTACATCGCCGCTCAGGTGATAGCGAATGAGGAACGCCGCCGCAAAAATGTCACCCGCGCCCGTGGGATCGACTTCGTTGATGAACAGCGCCTGGATCTGATGGTGTTCGCCGTGGATATATAATGCGCAACCATTCTTTCCATCGGTAACTACGAGGATGGGGCAACCAGCCGCCATACGCTCGATTTGCGCGAGGTCGCCGCGCACATCTTCCAATCCGATGATGGTCACATCGGCACGGCTGAGAACGTGACCGCTTTCCTCCCAATCCGCTGCGTGTACTTGCCCTGCTTCATCCCATTCGCGCAGCCAGCCTTGCGGAGTCAGTCCAATGGTTGAGTCAGGGAAGTACTTTAGGATACGCGGAGAAACCTCGCGGGCTACTGGCGCGAGGTGGAGGATGCGCGGCGAGCGCCAGATTTCGGGGATCATGTGAAACTCGAGAAATTGCGCCTGCGCGAGAAGGTGCTGCTCGCGACCTTCGGATGTGTAAATATTTTCGAATGTTGTGCTTTGTTCCGCGCCAACATTGATGATTGGAATCTCGTCAAGCGGCCCAAGTGGAAGCTCTTCTCCCCAAGAAGTAACAATACCCGCCTTGAAACCAAGCGCCCGTGCGGTTAACGCCGCGTAGCTGACGGAACCGCCGATGCGTTTGCCTTGCGGAGACTCATCGATCGTGATGTGGCCGACGGCAAGATAATCAATTGATTCAAGGCGCGCCCCGGCGGACATGCGCGCATTATACCGTAGCGATCTCTTCTAGAATTTGGCGAGGAAATCGCGAACAATTTGGTTGAATTCCTCAGTCTGTTCGAGATTTGGCAAGTGGCCGGCGTTATCAATCAAATGCAATTCGTTGCTTCGGATTTCTTTCGCCATCACCTGCGCTTCGCTGGATGGGATCAAGCGATCGTCTTGCCCGTGAACAATGAGGGTTGGCACGTTGATCTGCTTCAGCTGTTCTGTGGAATCCGAACGATCGCGCATGGCGGCCAGCGCTCCGATCACACCTTCCGGGGTGATCTCGCGCATGATCTCCTTGAGTTCCTCGGTGACCTCAGGTTTTGCCTCGTAGGTAGTTTCCGCTAGCAACTTGGCGAACAACCCGTCGGTTAATTCCGCCGTTCCGCTATTTCTGACCTGGGAGATGGTTTTATCCCGTCCTGCTTTGCCCTCTTCGCTGTCGGCTCCGGCGCGGGTGGAGAGGAGCATCAACCCGCGCAAGCGTTCAGGGAATAGGCCGGCGAATGCGAGGGCGATGTATCCGCCCATCGAAAGCCCGACCAGGATGACAGGATCGGTGATGTTTAGCGAATCGAGCAGGTCAGCACAGTCCTGGGCATAACGATCCATGCTTGGAGGCGCGGACGGGATTGGAGTCTTGCCGAAGCCGGGCAGATCGGGGGCGATCAGCCGCGTCTGACTGCCCAGTTCCTGTAGCTGGGGCTTCCACATACGGTTGCTGAACGGGAAGCCGTGGATCAGGAGCACCGGCTTCCCGCGGCCCGCCTCTTGGTAGTGAAGAATTTTGTCTTCGTTCATGGGTCACCTCGTCGTTGTCTAGTCGGTTTAGCTGCATTGTAAGCTGGCGTCGTGACGCTGACTGCCATGAAAGGGGAAGGGTCTGTAAAGTTATTATTGTGATGCCGAGGCAAGAGGGGATCATGACATTACATCTTCCTTCTTCCATTTTTTCAATCAACGCAAGGGTCGCTTCCCGTTACTTTTCGGGGGTGGGGTCATTATTTTACGCTCACGGCTTTGCCCCCGACTAACCCTCAGGGGCAAGCTTTACAGCGCAATGCCCCGCTTTCGCCTACTCGATAATGACATAGTTTGCCCAAATCGGGTGAAAATGAGACTGATTGTAAAGGCGTTCGCAGTTTACTTTCAGCATAAAAGGTTTACCAGGTGAAAAATGACCTTAGGCCAAGGGTAACTATTCATATTTCTATAAAAAGATTATTCAATTTTACTACTTGAATATTGATAAAATTAATAAATCCCTTACAATAATACAATAATTTTTAGTAACCATTTTTTAAAAAGATGCAAGATTTGAAATATTAATTCGGAGGCAAATTGGAAACAGAAGACAGACCGAAAAACTGGAAGCGGTCATTTCTGACAGTTTGGGTCGGGCAAGCGTTTTCGCTGTTTGGCAGCGCGCTGGTCCAGTTCGCCCTGATTTGGTATCTTACGCAGGAGACGGGTTCCGCTACTGTGCTGGCAACGGCTTCGCTCGTCGGGATGCTTCCCCAAATCGTGCTTGGTCCATTCGCCGGGCCATGGGTGGATCGCCTTAATCGTCGCCGCATCATCATTGTTGCTGACAGCTTTATTGCGTTTGCCACGCTCGTGCTGGCGCTCCTTTTTTACTTTCAGGTTGTTCAGGTTTGGCATATTTACGGTTTGATGTTCTTTCGTTCGCTGGGCGGAACTTTTCATCACCCGGCTTTCAGCGCCTCCACTTCGTTGATGGTTCCTAAAGAACATCTCGCTCGCATCCAAGGCGTGAACCAAACACTGGGCAACGGTTTGAACATACTCGCGGCTCCGCTCGGCGCGCTATTGCTGGGTTTGCTGCCTATGCAAAACATTCTTGCCATCGATCTGGTGACTGCGTTTCTTGCCGTTTTGCCCCTCTTCTTCATCCCGTTGCCTCAACCAGAAAAACAACTCGCCGAAAACGAAAAGCCCTCCACCTTCTGGCAAGATTTTCGGGCCGGGCTTCGCTACGTATTCGGCTGGCGCGGACTGCTAATCATCCTGATCATGGCTACGGCAATCAACTTCCTCTTCACGCCAGCCGGGGCGCTATCGCCGCTCTTGATCACCAAACACTTTAATGGAGGCGCGGTTCAACTCGGATGGTTCGAGGCTGTGTTCGGCCTTGGGGCGATTCTCGGCGGGATCTTGTTGGGTATTTGGGGGGGATTCAAACGCCGCGTGGTTACAACGCTGGTTGGACTGGTGTTTCTGGGTGTCAGCATGGGTTCTGTTGGCTTAGTCCCTGGCGACCGTTTTCCATTGGCCTTGGTTGCGATGGCTATCGGAGGCCTGGCTGTCCCGATCACAAATGGTTCGCTGGGCGCGATTTTTCAAACTGCCGTTGAGCCGGGCATGCAAGGTCGCGTGTTTACTCTCGTTGGCAGCCTGGCGACAGCGATGACTCCCGTCAGTCTTGCCTTTGCTGGTCCACTGGCTGATCGCTTCGGCGTGCAAACCTGGTATATCGCAGGAGGAGTAACCTGTGCGTTGATGGGTCTGCTCGGTTTCGTTCTTCCTAGCGTGATGCGGATTGACGAAGGCCGACCGACAGAAACCGTAGTGAAAATTGCTAAGACACTATCTACGAAGTAGATACGCCGGCCTTCTCTTCTCAGACTGAAAAGACCGCCACATGGCGGTCTTTCGCTCTTAGATGACAGGTGTTTGGTTTTAGTGTTCCGGTTGTGGGGTTATATCGATTTCGAAACGAACCGGCCACGAAAAGCCAAAGGCTTCGCTGAAAGTCACCAGCGCAATGATGTGATAGGTTTCTCCCAATTGCAAAGGCGTTAAAAGTTTATAGAGCGTCTCCCGACCCTGGATCACGGTTCCAGCGTCCCCCGGACGTCCCCCTTCGCCGCCTCCAAAAGGTTCCAGGGCGAGTGGAGTTTGTACATCCCCCAGAAAAAATTCCTCACTGTTAACCAGAGGAAATGGCCCCTCAACAGGTTGATCGGGGAAAAGTGAAGGCGATAAACCGGAGGCTGCGATGCCGAATTGAAATGTGGAAGACAAAATGTCGAAACTCACTTCGATAACGACACCATTCTTTCTGATGGAGGAAGGAGATAGCACCTCGTACTCGATGGTGGGTGAAGGGGTGATGCTTTCAGTGGGCGTTGGAACTTCTTCTGTATTAGAAAGCAGACTTTCACGGTCGGTGTGGCCGATACTAAACTGGGCGCGCATCCAATGAGCAAAAACAAGAAAATAACTGGGATGAAGCCCGTTTTGCTTTTCATTTTGGACACCTCACGCTCGGGATAGGTTGCCTAAATTACGATATTGAGATGGATTGACTCAATGAAATGCTATGGACGGGAAGCTGGATTTCCGCCGCGCTGGGCAGTAACCTGCCTTGCATGGACCACGGGCCGGTCCAGGTGATCTGGACGGGCAGGACTTCGCCGCGCAAATCGCGCTCGCTGACTGCGAAGACCAGCTTGTTGGTCTCCGTGCGCCCTTTCCAACGACCGTTCACTTGTTCTTCGAAGAGCAATTTCACTGTCTCCCCCAGGTAGCGGCGGTTGATCTCGGCAACAATCGCTTCCTGCATTTCTTCAATAGCTTTCAACCGGCGCATTTTTTCATCTTCGAGCACATCGTCCACCATGCGGCGGGCCGCTACCGTCCCCGAGCGCGTGGAGTAGCGCGCCACATGCGCGACGTCGAGTTTGAGTTCGGCGAGCAGGTCAAATGTCGATTGGAATTGTTTTTCCGTTTCTCCTGGGAAGCCGAGTATCAGGTCGGTGGCGATGGAAACATTGGGAATGATTTCGCGGATGCGCGCGATGAGCCGCCTGTAGTCGGCGGCGGTATAGCCGCGCTTCATGTTCGCCAGCACTTCGTCGTCGCCGGCTTGCACCGGCACTTCGATGTGCGGCATCACTTTCGGCAGCTCGGCAACGGTTTCGAGCAATTCATCCGTCATCCAGTTTGGGTGCGAGGTGAGGAAGCGGATGCGCTCGATGCCATCCACTTCGTGGACTTTGCGCAGCAGACCGGCGAGCGTTGGACCATCGGGGACATCTTTACCATAGCGGTCGACGATCTGGCCGAGCAATGTAACTTCTTTGACGCCCTGCGCCGCCAGTGAACGTACTTCGGCCACGATCTCGCCCAGCGGGCGGCTGCGCTCGGCCCCGCGGCGATAGGGGATGATGCAGAAGGTGCAGGCATGCGAGCAGCCATATACGACGGGCACGTGGGCTGAAACCAATTTGCCGCGCTCCGCGGCGGGCAGCACCAGGTCGCCGTCCATATAAGCAAAACGCTGCTCAGTTTCCTGCAACTCAATGAAATGACTGTCGTGCTGCGTGAGGTGGGCAACCAGAGGGCCCGGGTCTGATGGGGGCGAGAATACGTCCACGAAGGGAAGCTGCGTGCGCAGCGTTTCCTGTCCACGCACGCCCACCATGCAGCCCATTAGATTGATGGTGATATTCGGGTTTAGTTCCTTGAGCGGCTTGAGAGAGGTGACCCGCCCCATGGCCTTATCCTCGGCCTGCTGGCGCACCACGCAGGTGTTGAGGACGATGACTTCAGCGTCTTCGATCTTCTCCACGGCGCGGTAGCCCAGGCGCTCCAAGGCCGAGGCAACGCGCTGCGAATCAGCCACGTTCATCTGGCAGCCTTCGGTCCAGATGTGATATTTCATAGGAGGCTGGATTATAACAACCGCCCGATTCGTTACCTAATGCAATAAGACTTCAACACAAGCCACACGGTACACAAAGAAATCATAGGAATAACTTGAAGAACCATGACTGTGAATAGAGCGCCTAACTATGGTTGGATAAGCGGGATCCTTCCGTATCTAGTGTTGGCGTTCCTTTCTTTCGCCGTGATCATCCAAATTGCGCCGCATTTCGACTTGGCGCCAAGGGTCGATTCGAGCATCTTCATCTACATGGGGCGCCGAGTCTTGCAAGGTGATATTCCCTATAAGGACATGTGGGATCACAAGGGGCCATTGATTTATTACATCAACGCATTGGGGCTCGTGATCTCCGATGGATCGCGCTGGGGAATTCTGTACTTGGAATTGGTTGCTGTAATTACAGCAACTCTGGTTGGTTTTTCGTTGTTCAAGCGCGCTTTCGGCCTGTGGCCAGCTTTTTTCGCCGCCACCTTGTTTGTGATTGAGCTTCGCCTGGTGCTCGATAAGGGGAATATGACCGAGGAATACGCGTTGCCGCTCCAAATGTTAATGCTTTGGCTGATCTGGTATTCCGTTGAAAAGAAGCAGGTTCTTGCCTATTTTTGCATTGGCGTTTTGGCTGGTCTGTGCTTTCTTCTGCGACCAAATATCATTGGAATCCCGCTGGCCTTTGGGCTCATCCTCCTGTGGCAAAGTCGCGGAGATCAGCGAAGAGACGCCTGGCGGAATATTGCGGTTGCCATAGTTGGAGGTCTGCTGGTTATTGGGTGGGTGGCGATCTACTTCCTTTTTTCGGGCGCATTGCCGCAAATGTGGGACGCCATGTTCATGTTCAATTTCCTGTACAACGCTGGAGACGAAGGCGGCCGCCTGGCTGCAGTGATTGCCGGTTTCCAGAAGCTGCCTGTTGCAACCGCTTTTGGAACGGCCGGGTGGGTACTTGCAGTTTTGTCACCCGTCATAAGGCAAAGAAATTTCACACCTGCTCGGGTTTTGGTCTTAATGATTGCGATCGGCCTGCCGCTGGAAATAGCTTTGACCAGCATTAGCGGTTTTTTCTTCACCCACTATTACATGAGCTGGTTGCCCATATTGGCGCTTTCGGCCGGCTTCGTTTTGTATTCCTTATATTCATATATGACGCGTTCGATAAAGGGTTTGCGTGAGTCCAGTCAAATTTCCGGGATTATTATTTCACCGGTTCTTTTATTGGTTCTCTTCCTATCTCCAGTGATGCAGCTGCTGCCTGGCGTCCAGGAAACGTTTCGCCAAGCCCGTGAAGCAGGTGGGCTACCTCCGGTGGACCTAAGCACCCGCGCCTGGATACCCGTCGTGATCTACGCGACGGAGAACCTTGATGAGTCCGATCCTTTCCTGGTATGGGGCAACGAGGCCAAGCTGAACTGGCTGGCAGATAGGCATCCGTCGATCCCGTTCTTCTATCAGACGCCCCTGCTGGTTGATGCTTATATGACAGTTGAAAAAGCGAATGAGTTGATCGAACAGATGGAAGCCAATCCGCCTACTATCCTGGACACAGGGCCACCGGGTGGGTTTATGCCTTCACTGAGCACCCCATTGGATGAACTGCCGGAAGACTTGAAGCCGCTGTATCAGTATTTTCAGGAGAACTATGAATATGCCGGCACGTTCGATTCAATAGGCTGGGATTTGTACCTCTATCATGGGAATGGAGTGCCGCTGGATAGAGTGAACCAAGCTCCGATTAGCTACTCAACCTCAATGTCTAATATGATCACATAGTACTGCAATGGATCTGCTGCGGGGTAAACGGGATACGGGTTGACCTCCAAAGAGTAATTGAGATTCCTGAAGCGGTGATCGAATCGGCATCTCCCTCGAGGAGACTTCCGTTAGTCAGCACGTATTGCGGTGTTTCAGAGCCAACGGTCACTTCAAGCAGAACTTGAACGCGACCGGCCCATTCGCACTGCACACCCTCTGCACAACGGCTGTCTTCAACGATGTCAACAAAGCTGATCTTGACCGAACCATCCTCACATTCGAGGGTTTCCCCGTAGCTCAACTGGTTATCGGTGTCCCCTGAGGAGCCGCCCGTTGAAGGTGAGCAACCGGCCAGGATTATTACGCAGAGGAGAATAAACAAAGGTGACAGCTTTAATTTCATGGCTTTCCGTAAACGTGGTTCTAGATTGATTTAACGATGAACTTAACTATTAAGTTCCCTGTTTCAGGTTTGCGGTGGGTAAAATCTTTCAAATGCTTCGTCGCTGGCCACTGCTGCTGGCTGCCATCGTTCCCGTTGGCCTGCTTGTGTATCAGATCCCATGGGTTCAGATCCGGGTGGACTGGCAACTGCAGATCGCCAATACGTTCCTCCGCAGCCGGCTGAATCCGGTGGGCGAGCTGCCGCAGCCGCAAATCGTGAGTAGCGAGTTGGACGCCGCCAGCCCAACGCCGGCGCCGCCGACGCCC
This sequence comes from Anaerolineales bacterium, assembly GCA_050695915.1. Lineage (GTDB taxonomy): Bacteria > Chloroflexota > Anaerolineae > Anaerolineales > UBA11579 > JAMCZK01. The sequence goes on along the minus strand of JBOGUK010000120.1, from coordinate 303 downwards.
ACACAAGAGATCACGCCGACTCCAATTCCTTCGTCACATCTTCTATCCACACCCACACACGAATTCCAGGGACCGAATAATTGCGGTCCGGCCACATTGGCTATCTACCTCCGTTATTACGGCTGGGAAGGGGATCAGTATGACATTTCAGACGTCGTGAAACCGGTGACCGCGGATCGCAACGTGAACGTGGACGAGCTCGACTTTTATCTCCGCACTTACGCAGGCTGGCTGAACACGATCTATCGCGTGGGCGGGACGGTTGAGCGCATCAAGCAGTTAGTGGCGAGCGGCATTCCGGTG
>JBOGUK010000119.1:0-4636 GCA_050695915.1 Anaerolineales bacterium | reverse complement strand
GGACCGGCAGCCTGCGGATCTTGTGCCTCGCCATCAAGCCGTGGGCCTCGGGAAGCGCCTGGTCCGACCACGCTTCGAGTCATATAATCCCGCACGCGCTCATTGAACATAATGCCTCCGTTTTTCTCTATTATCAAAGCGGCGAATCAGGGAATCAGGGGCAAATGTCACAATTTCAGGGAAATAATGACGCTGTTTCAGCAATCAAAAAGAGCCCTGACGGGCTCTTTTCATCATCCGTGAAATCCTAAGCTTCGCAATATGTATGGTAAATATCGGTCAGCGCGTTCCAGAGCGCTTCACCCATCTCCCCACAAGCCACGATTGCTTGTTGCGCCTCTTTTGAGTCCAGCTTGGAAATCAACCCGAGCAATTTGGCGGCTTCGTGCTGATTATTTGAATGGGTTTCGAAATAATCCTCCGCGCCGGCCCCAAGACCGTAGTATTTGCGCAACCCCTCGAGCTTGCTTTTTGAGGTTGAAGGTTGCTGAACTTCAAACGCGTATAGAGCACCCAGGGCGGTCGGCGAGTGGGCAAATAATCGCCTGCTTGTTTTCACCAAGTCACCGACAGCCCGAAGGCCCACCTCTCCGACTTCAGGTCCGAGCGCCAGAGCGAACTGGCGCCAAAGCTCCGCGTGGTCTCTTTCTTCCTCTGCGGTCGCGGTGTCGCCAATGGTCTCCCAACCGTCAGAGAGTAGCCTGATGAACGCGCCATATTCACTGGAATAGGTTCGCAGTGCATCTACCGGCAGTTCGCCCGATTCCCACGCCTGATAAAACGGGTGCTTGAGCAACGCCCAGCGACCAATTTTTTCATTCAGTTGCTTTTCCAAATCCATGTTATCTCCTTAGCATTAAGCTAGTAGTTTACTAGAAAACAGTTCAATTTAAGCGTTCGACTACATATTCAGCCAGTTCCGCCAGTGCCTTTCGCTCGGGGCGGTCAGGCAATTCGTCCAAAGATTGCAGCGCGTTTTTGATTTGGCGGTTTGCCTCATCGTGAGATCTTTCGACGGCCCCCGCCATGCGGATTTCTTCGATAAGGCTTTCAATGTCATCTTCCTGCAATCTTTCTCCCTCTTGCATCATCTTGAGCTCGTGTGAAGCTGGGTTTGCTTCGAAATAAATCAGTGCAGGCAGAGTCACCAATCCTAGGCGAAGATCGCTGGCGACAGGCTTGCCCATCGATTTTGCCGTCGATGAAAAATCGAGTATATCGTCCACCATTTGGAACGCCATGCCAATTCCGTATCCGTAACTGCGCAATGGTTCGAAGTAAACTTCCTCATGGTGCACAATGTAAGCGGGCGCCGCAGCCGCGAGTTCAAACATAGAAGCGGTTTTCGCATAGATGCGTTGGTAGTACTCCTCCCTGTTCACGACGGCGTTACGCTCGAAAATCTGGACGACTTCTCCATTAACTATCGTGGATAGTGTCTTGGCAAATAACGCCATAACCTCAACCGATTTGACCTGCGATCCGAGCCAGGCTGCCTGGGAGAATAGGAAATCACCTGTCAGAATGGTTGCAGAATCGCCCAATTCCGCGTTCAGGGTGGGTGTGCCCCTTCTCAGGGTGGCCCCGTCGATGAGATCGTCGTGGACCAGCGTTGCCGTATGCAGCAGCTCTACCGCTGCAGCCAGGTTGATTCGGATCTCGTGATCCACGCCAAACATCGAGGATGTCAATAACGAGACAGTGGGCCTTACGCGCTTTCCGCCAGATGAAAGAAGTTGATCGAGCGCCGATTCCAAGATTGGATGGTAGCCGCGAACCTGATCGCGCATGCGCGCTTCCACATCAGGAAGAAGTTCCTGGACGCGTGATTGGAAAGCCAGCACGGTCACCTCTTGTCCTCGAACCTAAAAAGATGTTGCGCGTTCTCTGTCGTTGCGGCGCCTACCGTTTCGAACGGAATCTGTTTCACTTCCGCAATTTTCTCGGCAATAAGTTTCACCCGCGCAGGTTCATTTCGCTCGCCGCGGAATGGATGCGGCGTTAGGAATGGGCTATCCGTCTCAATGAAGATGTTTTCAATCGGAACAGCGGCAGCGATCTCCCGGGCGCCCTCAGCATTCTTGAATGTGATAGGGCCGGTGAATCCAATCATAAAGTTCGCGTCCACGGCTCGGTCGGCCATTTCCCTGCTTCCAGAAAACGAATGGAGCACGCCGGGCCGCTCCGCAAGCGGCGAACCAGCGCGAACCAAGTCTTCGCACCAATCCATCAAGATCTCGATTACATCTTGTTCTGCTTCGCGGTTGTGGATGATCACCGGAAGCTCTAATTCAGCTGCCAATTTCAGTTGGGCTCGAACCACTTCCTTCTGCAATTCGTGGGGCGCCCTTTCCCGAAAGTAATCAAGCCCGATTTCACCGATAGCAACAACCTTGGGGTTTTTCGACAAATCTTTAATTGCCTTTCCGCTATCTTCATTCCAATGAATGCTGGAATTCGGATGCACGCCCACAGTCGCGTAGACGCTCTCAAATTCTTCGGCCAAAACAATAACCTTGGTCGCATTCTCAAGGTCGATGCTTGGATTCACAATCATTCCCACTCCCGCTTCAAGAGCACGTTCGACCACTCGAGGTCGATCCGCATCGAATGACTCGAAATCCAGATGGCAATGCGTGTCGATCAACACCACGGCTCATTTCAAACCGGCAATCTTCAAGCCATCTTCCAGTATGGCTTTGACCTTGTCCTCATGCATTGTCTCCGTATACACGCGCATTTTGGGTTCAGTCCCGGAAAAGCGGATCAGGAGCCAACCTCCGTCGTCCAGGTTGAATTTGAAACCGTCGGTCTGATCCAGGCTGGTAACTTTCAATCCGCCAATCGTTTCCGGTTTTGCCTCGATGATCATCTTTTCGCGCACGCTGCGGTCGCCACTGAAGGGTCGGTCGATTCGATCGTAGTAGTGCGCGCCCACTTTCTCGAACAACCACTCAACAAGTTCGGTGGGTTTTTTTCCTGTCTTGACCATTAAATCCAAAACATAAAGCCCGGCTAGGATTCCATCACGCTCGGGAACATTACCGCGGAAGGCGTAGCCGCCGGATTCCTCGCCACCAATGATGGCATCCGTCTCCAGCATCTTCGGAGCCACGTACTTGAAGCCGACACCGGTTTCGTACACCGCAACATCATATAGCTTGCCAAGCTTGTTCAGCATGGTCGTGGTCGATAGAGTCTTAACGATCGGGCCGCGCTGTCCCCTGATTTCCAGGAGGTAATATGCAAGCAGTCCGTAAGCTCGCAACTGGTCGATGAAATTCCCTTTTTCATCGCCCAAACCCATGCGATCTGCGTCACCGTCCGTGATCAGAAGCACATCCGCCTTGTGGTTCAGCGTCGCTAGTAATCCCGCGTCCACATTGGGACGAATCGGCTCCGGGCGTTCCATCTCGGGGAACATCGGATTGCGCTCATTATGAATCTCGATGACCTGTGTCTTGCCGCCGGCCAGCAGCTTCGGAAACCACCCTGCTCCATTGCCCCACATCGTATCCACCATCACGGTTAAGCCGGCATCCTTTATTGGCTGGATGTCAATTAAATCGTCCAGGTGGCTAACGTACGCGGTTGAGGCGTCAAAATACTCCATGCGGCCTTTCGCCTCGCCGATTGGAATTCGTTGAACACCCTCCATCGAATCCGGGATGGCAGCTTCTATCTCTTTGAGACCCGCGGGGTCGATGGCGCCGCCACGCTCATCACGCACCTTGAAACCATTATCCGTAGGAGGATTGTGCGAGGCCGTGATGTTCACTGCGCCTGCGGCCTTTTGCGTCAAGACAGCGTAGGCGATAACAGGGGTAGGCGTAGCCTCCTGGGTCAGGTAAACCGGGATATCGTTACCCACCAGAACTTCTGCCACGGCGGCCGCAAAGTTTTCTGAATGAAAACGCTTGTCGTACCCTACGACAATGCCTTTATTCAGTTTTTTCCGATTCTTTATATAAGTTGCAAACCCTTGAGCTGCGCGCTGAACCGCGTCAAACGTGTAGTCCCTGGCAATTTCCCCCCGCCAACCGTCCGTCCCGAAGCGAATATCGTTGGCCAAAGCTCCTCTTTTGGCGGCGTCTAGGCAAAAGTGATATTTAGTACAAAGGGATTATAACAGTAAAAATCTTTGCCTCGAATAATTATTCTGAGCGTCGCCGGTATTCGGGCAAAGTAATCATCGGTGGACGGTCAAGTTCTGTAATCTCCTCCACCTCAAGGAAAAACCGTTCATCGGCATAGCGGATCATCTTCATCGTCCGGTTCACATCTTCTAGGATTTCCCGCCCATATCGACTTTCCAATTTGCGGATGATCACCTGAATGATGGCAAAGGACATCTTGCTAAGGGCTTCAAGGGGCTGATTATGATGGATGCGCTCCTGCAGATTAGCCTGACCGATCGCAGCGAGCCCGAATTTTTCAAACACATCAATGAGTAAGCCGGTTTCAACTCCGTAACCGGAGAAGAAGGTGAGCTGCTCAAGCGCCCGCCTGCGCCCCCCGTATTCTCCGGACAAGGGTTGGACAATCCCGGAAAGTTCCGGATAGAAGAGATTGAGCAACGGACGCGCGGTTAGCTCGGTAACCCGCCCACCTCCCCCAGCCTGCAATCTTCCGTCAA
>JBOGUK010000118.1:0-6527 GCA_050695915.1 Anaerolineales bacterium | reverse complement strand
ATACAACATGGCACCGACCAGTCCGGTCGCCGTTGTCCTCAACGAAAGAAATGATCATTTGGATTTTGTAAGCTGGGGGCTGATCCCGGCGTTCTCAAACAGAGTGAAGATGACCACGTTCTTAACTAATGCCCGAGCTGAGGGAATAGAAAAGAAACCGTCTTTTCGATCTCCATTCAAGCGCAGGCGCTGCCTGGTATTGGCAGACGGCTACTATGAATGGGTCAAGATGCCGCGGAAAAAAGAAAAAATTCCTTACTATGTGCATCTGAAAAGCAGGCAACCGTTCGCGTTTGCGGGTGTATGGGACAGCTGGCAATCGATGGATGGTTCGGAAGTGAGGACATGTTGCTTCATCACTTGCGAGCCGAACGAGTTAGTCGCGCAGATCCATCACCGCATGGGTGTGATCCTGCAGGAGGATGATTTTGAATCCTGGTTACAGCCGGGTGAGGCGGACGCCAAGGAATTGCTGCCACTATTGAAGCCATATCCCGCAGAGAAGATGGCTTATTACCAGGTGTCTACTTTGGTAAGCAATGCACGAAATGACACGCCGGAGTGCATCGTGCCGGTGGAAGGACAAAGCGGTCTCTTCTAGCCAATCACCCGCCAACCACGCGCTCCTGCAATAGGGCGGAGTTCGTCATCGGGGTGGAAGGCGACGGGCGATCCAACCATTTCCAGTAGATGAACATCGCCGGCCGAGTCGGCGTACGCTTTGCTTGCGGCGAAGTCGATTTCTAGGTTGCGTTGGCTGATCGCTTTGCGCGCGAGGTCGGCTTTCTGCGCCTCAATGCAAACGGGTCCAGAAATGCGCCCGGTGTAAGCGCCCGAGGTTTGCTCAAAATCAGTGCCAATTGCGAAATCTGCCCCCACCCTCCTGGCAATGCGCATTTCCAAGGGGGTTGGACCTGCAGAAACTAGCACCACCAGATCACCAGAATTTTTGTGGGCATCAATCAGGTCCAAAGCATCCTGTCGCCAAAAAGGCTGCAGATACTCGTCCGTCACCCAATCCCAAACAGGTTCGGCTTCTTCGATGGAAAATCCGCGCACAAACCAGGCGAGATGAGCGGCCCAAGGGCGTCGGAACGAACTTTGCGGTACAAGCTTGAGCTTGTACAAGAAATAAACCGGAAGATGGTATGCCCAAAAGAATCGATGGGTCCAGCGTCGCTCGCCGCGGCGCGCAAAGTATTCCATGATGCCGCGCCACACCCGCTCAGTGGTCAATGTCCCGTCGACGTCAAAGAAGGCCGCTTTGACCGACATATCGGGTCCTACTTGAGATTATTCAGCTGTTCTTGCAGGATTTTTGCCGTCGCCTGGTAACCAACGAGGCGGGATTTTTCCTTTTCGACAACCTCGCTTGGCGCTTTTTTGCCGAATTCGCTCGCCAGTAGTTTTTCGATGCGAGTAATTTGTTGCTGCGTTGCATCGAACTCACCTCGGAGGCGTACTCGTTCTTCCTCAGGGTCCGTGAGGCGAGTCAGGTCCAGATAAATCTCAACGGGACCCGCCACCAGGCTCACATATCCGTCCAATTTTTGTCCCATTTGCTTTGTGATTTTAAGGTTAGACATGTCCAGCTGAGCAAGTGCAGCCAAAGCGGATTTTTCCCTCTCGAACACATCGCAATATTCATTGGAAGCAATGGTCGCAGCGATCTTCTGCCCGGGCTTCACCCCCTTTTCCCCGCGCGCGTTGCGAATGGTGCGGACGGCATCCTGGAATATCGCAAAGGTATGCAGGGCCCCCTGCCCCCAATCAAGTTCGGCTATGGGTTCCGGCCATCCGGCGACAATCAGGGCTTCCGGCCATTCCCCCTTCCCCTCAGAAATCTTCCCGGGCGGCGAAAATGCAGAGGATTTGAGATGTCCCCAGAGTTCCTCAGTCACGTAGGGGGTGAAGGGGTGAAGCAACCGCAAACAGATATCCAGTTCCTGCACGAGCAGATCGGCCGTTTTACGCGCGCGGGCGCCGCCTTCGGCGAGTTGCAGCTTGGCGATCTCAATATACCAAGCGGCGAAATCGTTCCAGAAGAAATCGTAAATCTGGCGGCCGGCCTCCCCGAATTGATAGCTCTCAAACAGGCGCTTCGCGTCAGTTGTAACCTGCTGTGTGCGTGCCCAGATCCAGGAATCCGCGAGCGTCCATTCGATGTCGATTGAACCTTCCTGCGGAAGATTCGCAAGGGCGCCAATTACGAATCGCCCTGCATTCCAAACCTTGTTGGCAAAGTTTCTATTCGAGGCCACTTTTTCGAGGCTGAGGTTTACATCCTGTCCCGGGGTCGAACCGACGAGCAATGTGAACCGCAGCGCGTCAGTCCCAAATTGATCCATCACGTCCAGGGGATCGATCACATTCCCCAGCGTCTTGCTCATCTTGCGTCCCTGCTCATCCCTAATGATGCCGTGCAGATAGACAGTGTGAAAAGGTGGCTTGCCCGTAAACTCAATGCCCATCATGATCATACGGGCCACCCAGAAAAACAGGATGTCGTACCCAGTCTCAAGCACTGAAGTTGGGTAGAAGTATTTGAGATCCGGTGTTTCTTCTGGCCAACCAAGGGTAGAAAAGGGCCACAGACCGGAGGAGAACCAGGTGTCCAGGACATCTGGGTCCTGCTCAAGGGTTACATCCTTGCCCAGCTTTTTCCTGGCCTGCGCGTAGGCTTCTTGCTCCGAGCGCGCGCAGAACATTTCATCGTTGGGGGCGTACCATACCGGGATACGATGCCCCCACCAGAGTTGGCGGCTAATGCACCAGTCCTGGATGTTTTCCATCCAATTTCGATAGACCTTTGTGAAGTGCTCCGGGATAATCTTGACCCGGCCGTTATCGACGGCTTTCAGCGCCGCGTTCGCCAGGGGGGCGATTTGGACGAACCACTGCGTTGAGATCATTGGCTCGATGATCTCGCCGCCGCGTTGGGAGCGGGGCACGCGCTGTTTGTAAGGTTCGGTTTTGATCGTGAGATTAGCAGCTTGCATATCTGCCCAAAACTTCTTACGCGCTTCAAAGCGATCCATCCCCGAGTAGCGGCCACCATTTTCGTTGATATTTGCGGCTTCGTCCAGCACTGAAATCACAAGCAGCTTGTGCCGCCCGCCGATCGCGTAGTCATTGGCATCGTGGCCGGGTGTGATTTTCAGCGCGCCGGTTCCAAACTCACGGTCTACATATTCATCGCCGATCACAGGGATCTCGCGATCCAACATGGGGACGAGGGCCGTGGCTCCGATGAATTTTTTATAGCGCTCGTCCAATGGATGCACAGCCACCGCTGTGTCGGCGAGGATCGTTTCAGGCCGCGTTGTAGCCACAGGGACGAAGTCCGAAGATCCCTTGATCGGATATTTGAAGAAATAAAGCAGGCCTTCCTCCTCTGAATATTCCACTTCGAGGTCGGACACGGCGGTTCGAAGTCCCGGAGACCAGTTAATGAGGCGCGGCCCTCGGTAAATCAATCCTTTTTCGTACAGGCGGACAAATGCCTCGCTAACGGCGACCGACAACCCTTCGTCAAGGGTGAACCGTTCGCGGGTCCAATCGCATGATGCGCCGAGATGCCGAATCTGCTTCGTAATGATTCCGCCGTATTTCTCCTTCCAGGCCCAGGTCCGTTTCAGAAATTCTTCGCGCCCGAGCTCTTCACGAGTCACCTCCTCCGTGCGCAGCAAATCTTCTTCCACTTTCAACTGTGTTGCGATCCCTGCATGGTCGCTTCCAGGAACCCAGAGTGTGGACACGCCTTTCATCCTGTTGTAACGGATCATCAGGTCTTCCATGGCAACGAAAAGAGCGTGGCCGAGGTGCAGCTCGCCAGTGACGTTCGGCGGCGGAATTGAGATGACAAACGGCTTCTTACCAGGATCGAAGCCGTCCTTGCGCGGGTCGTTGGACGGCTGAAAATATCCACGGCTTTCCCACCACGCATAGATACGTTCTTCAGTCGATTTGAATTCATAGGTTTTCGGCAACATATTTTCGGTCAACGCAGCCTCCGATTAAAAAAAGCGCCCTTCCTGTGAGGACGGAAGGGCGTTCCGCGGTACCACCTCGCTTCATGGGCTAAACGTCAGCCATATGCGCTCGAAAGCTGTATCGGGCATCCCCGCACCGGTCTAGTCCCGCGAGTGCGGTTTCTTCGGTGTAAATCAGGCGACCTTCGGCAAGTTTCTCCCGAGGAAGGCTTTCAACCTTTGCCTTCCCTTTCTATCGAGTAATTCCTGCCTACTCCTCCTGAAGCATATTCAGTTCCTGGCATTATACAAGCGAGGTATTTTCGTGTCAAACGTATGGTCTCTTTGTGAAATAATGCGCAAAGCTTGACTGGCCTGTTTCGCTATGCTATTCTTCACGGGTTCTTTGGAGACGAGTGCAACACGAACGCATCGCGGAAAACGTCTATTTCTTCCAGAGTGATTTATATGCGCAGGTTACGGCGGGGGTGATCTCAGGGCCGGATATGGCCGTGCTAATCGACACCCTGGCGTTGCCAGACGAGAGTCGCCAACTCAGCCGATTTATTGAACGCGAAATTCGCGTTCCCGTCCGTTATGTCATCAACACTCATTACCATGCCGATCACAGCTGGGGAACCTGCTTCTTCCCTGATGCCACGGTGATTGCGCATGAGCAGTGCTATGAGTATCTGCGCACGCGCGGCCGGGACGCATTGGAAGCAGAGAAAAAAGAAAACCTGCAACTCCGCGATGTCGAAATTATTTTGCCCAGCCTCACTTTTGATCGCGGCGAACTAACGCTCCAAGTTGGAAAGAAGACACTCACCATCTTTCCCTTTCCCGGCCACAGCGCCGATTCCATTGCGGTGCTCGTCGAAGAAGATCGGGTCCTGTTTTGCGGCGATACGTTCATGACACTCCCCACTCTCGTTGATGGGAACATCGACGACATGACGGCCTCGCTCAAGAAGCTGCCCAAGATTGGACTGGAAAACCTGGTTCCGGGGCACGGCGATATCGTTTTGCGAGGGGAAATCGACACGGCGGTGCGCAGCAACTTAAATTATTTGAATGAGATACGCAAAGTAGTGCGGAAAGCAGCTCAGCGACGCTATCCTTTGGACGTGCTCGAAGCTACTCACGTTGAGGATTGCGGAAAGAGCCGAGTGTTGATTGCGGGATTAGCTGAGCAGTTGCACCACCGCAACCTGATCGCGTTATATCGCCAGTTTTATGATGAGGTTCCCGAAGGGTCGGAAATGTACTACGAGATGCACTAGCGTTCGGCGTTTGCCATTTCCTTTCGCGCTCGGTAACCGTGCAGGCGCTCAGTCCCCTCGCGCAGCCGCTTGATATTCGGGCGCAGCGACCACGTTAAAAGAAGTAGCGACACACCTCCATAGACTACGTGCGGCCAGGGAGAAAGACCAAGGGCAGCTCGAGCACCAAAAATGATCAGTGCCATCACCCCCGCGCTCAACGTGGTTACCGACGCATAACCGATAAAGTAAAAGACCAGTATGCCGGCGGGAAGCATAATGAACAGGCTTGGCAACCACAAACCCATCGCACCGCCCAGCGTCGGAGCGCCTCCCGCCCCGCCCGAAAGACGCCACCTGCCGTTCTCATCTTTTTGCATCAGAAATAATGAATAGTTGTGACCAAGGATCGTGGCCAATGGCGCGAGAACGCTCGCCCAAATATCGCCGGGCAACAACCACATCGCAATTCTGACCGAAAAATAACCTTTTAGCGCGTCCAGGATGCCGGTAACCGCTCCAACCCACCGCCCGCCGACGCGGCGTGCGTTCGTCCCGCCTGTTCGGCCGCTGTGTTCACCACGCAAGTCCTTTCCTGTCGCGAGTTTGACAAGAATGAATCCAAAAGGGATTGACCCAAGCAAATAGCCGAGCAGCATAACCTGGAATGTTTGCATTAGGCAAGATTCTCCTTTGTGATTGTTATGGCAAAGCGAGTGAGATGATTATGGCAAGGATCGTAAACGCGGAGAGGATAAAAAGTGGTTCTCTGGCGGCCGAGCGCGAGTCCATACCCAGATTAAGTGACGCAAGGTACTGGTGGATTGCATAAATCAGCCCGAGGAGCGCCAACCCATAGCCTAATGCCGAGATCGGCAGGTAATGTAGAGCTGCCGCGACCTCTGCCGTGATGAAAGCCACTGCAAAAGACTGCATCGGCCTCCACGGAAGGCTTGACCTCAGGAAATGAATCCGAGCCGAGGTTAAGAATACACCGATGCTGATGGCGGGCAGCGCCAGATATAGACGTAATCCAAGTCCACGGATACTGATGGCGAGGATTAAGAACAGCGCGTAGGTGAGCGCTGTCAGCGAGAGGACCGCTAGAGAGTAAAAGCGGTTTTCAAGGGCGACGGAGTTGAACTCGGCGACGATGATGCCAAATATCAGAAGAGCGCTGACGCCGAAAGACAGCCACCATCCGGGTGAGATCGGCAGATTCGCAAGCGGCAAACTCAGAACCCAGGCTGTCATCGCCGGCAGCAGTAAGTGGCTGTATCGATTGCGTTCATTC
>JBOGUK010000117.1:0-3305 GCA_050695915.1 Anaerolineales bacterium | reverse complement strand
GAGTACACCCGGTTCTCGAGTTTGTCGGCGTTTTTCGCCATGTATTCCGCGCTCAGCGCCTGGGTGGCGAAGGACATGTCCATCACGCTGGCGGGATGTCCCTCAGCTGCCGCCAGGTTCACCAGGCGGCCCTCGCCGAGGATATGGATCGCTCGCCCGTCCTTCATCTGGTACTCCTCAACGAACGGACGCACGAGTCGTTTGTCTTTGGACATCTGCTCCAGCGCCGGAATGTTGATCTCCACGTTGAAGTGCCCGGAATTCGCCACGATGGCGCCGTCCTTCATTATTTGAAAATGATGCCGGTCGATCACATTGATATCGCCAGTGACGGTCACGAAAATATCGCCGATCTTGGCGGCTTCTTCCATGGGCATCACGCGGAAACCGTCCATCACAGCTTCCAAGGCGGCCAGTGGATTGATCTCAGTGACGATCACATTGGCGCCCATCCCGCGGGCACGGTCAGCCAGGCCGCGGCCGCACCAGCCATAGCCGGCGACCACAAAATTCTTGCCCGCCAGCAATATATTCGTCGCGCGCACGATGCCATCGACCGTGGATTGGCCGGTGCCGTAACGATTGTCGAAGAAATGCTTGGTCATCGCATCATTCACTGCAACCACTGGAAATTCCAACTTGCCATCCGCTGCCATTGCTTTCAGCCGAATGACGCCTGTCGTCGTCTCCTCTGTCCCACCAACAACACCTTCAAGCAAGTCGCGGCGATTCTTATGCAGCTCGCTCACCAGGTCCGCGCCGTCATCCATCGTCATATGCGGTTTGTGATCCAATGCAGCGTTGAGGTGTTTGTAATACGTGGCATTGTCTTCCCCTTTGATGGCGAAGACTGGGATTTCATCATGCGACACCAGCGATGCAGCCACATCGTCCTGCGTAGACAAAGGATTCGACGCAGTGAGCACCACGTCTGCACCGCCAGCCTGCAAAGTGCGCGCCAGGTTGCCGGTCTCGGCGGTGACATGCAAACACGCCGAAAGGCGAATGCCTTTCAACGGGCGTTCTTTGGCAAAGCGTTCCTGGATGGAACGCAGCACGGGCATCTCGCGCTCTGCCCACTGGATGCGGCGGCGGCCTCCTTCAGCTTGATTCGGATCTTTAATGTCGTAATTGTTCATCAATGTCTCCGTAAATTATTTTGCAATTGTCGATTGGCTCGCAAGCAAGATATCTAAATTACCGTTGTCGTCGTAGTGTTCGCGGTAGCGAGTAACGAATTCCGCGGGTTTGAAGTGGTGCGCCTGGGGCCCTTCATTCTCCAGGCAGTAGGTTGCCGCAAGTGATCCCAAACGCCCGCACGTTTCCCAATCGAGCCCCAGCCGGTACCCGGTGAGGAACCCGCCGCGGAAGGCGTCGCCGCCGCCTGTGGGATCGACGATCTTATCCGCGGGAACGGCTTCCACTACGGTCTTTTCGCCATTGAAATACACCGCGGCGCCTTTGGGACCCAGGGTGACCACCATGAATTCGAGCTTGGAGAGGATATCGATCTCGGTAAGCTCGGTTTTATCTTTGATCAGCTCGAACTCATACTCGTTGACGAAGAGTGCGCGTGCGGTTTCCAACCCGCGGCGCAAGATCTCGCCATCGAAGCGCACGATCTGCTGGCTGGGGTCATAGATGTAGGCAAGTTCCAGTTCCTTGCATTCGCGAATGGTGCGGTCCATGGCAACGGGTTCATTTGGGGAGACCACCACAAGGTCAGGCCGTTTCCCAACCAGTTCATGCAATGAAAGCTGGCCGGCATCAGCCATGGCGCCCGGGTAAAAGCTGGCGATCTGAGCGTTGGTTTGATCCGTGGTGGCGAAATATGAGGCGGTGTACTTGCCTGGGACGATCTTGATATTCTGCGTATCGACCCCTTGTTCCTCGAGCCAGGCGCGGTAATCCTCGAAATCCTCGCCCACGGTCGCCAGCACCCGCGGCCTGCCGCCCAGCAGTGCCAGCGTGTAGGCGATGTTGGGGGCGATGCCGCCGCGACGGCGGATGAGACTTTCGACGAGGAAAGAGAGGCTGATTTTCTCCAGGTGCTCGGCCAGGAGATGTTCCTTGAACATCCCGGGAAATGTCATCAGGTAGTCGTAGGCGACCGAACCTGTAATGAGGATATCCATTTCTCTCTGGCCTGACAGTAAAAGACGCCCTCTGTCGAGAGCGTCCGTTCACTTAGCAGGCAAAGTGTAGCATGCCTAAGGTGCATTGTCAAAAGATGCGACTGCTATAATCCGCGCCGACATGGATCCCACCACTCTCGGCAACCTGGCCACTGCGCTCAGCGTCTGGGGCGCAGCGTTCCTGCTGGCGCTTTGGCTTAGCCTGATCTACTGGGTGTACCGCGATGCGCAGGCTCGCCTGCGCGATCCCATGCGCAAATGGCTGGCGGTGCTGATCGCTGTGGTGCTCTTTATCCCCGGCGTGCTGATTTATTTGGTGCTGCGCCCGCCGCTCACGATTGAGGAAGAATATCTGGTCACTCTCGAGGAAGAAGCGTTGCTGCGGGCGATTGAGCAAAGCGAGGGGAAAGAAAAGTAATTAGCGCTTCAGCGCTCCCCACCCCGCGTATTTCGCCTCGTTTCCTAATTCTTCTTCTATTCTAAGTAACTGATTGAACTTCGCCGTGCGGTCCGAGCGCGCTGGGGCGCCGGTTTTGATCTGACCCAGGCCGTATGCGACCGCAAGGTCAGAAATGGTGTTGTCTTCGGTCTCACCGGAGCGATGGCTGATTACCGTCCCCCAACCGGCATCCTGGCACAGGCGCACGGCTTCGATGGTTTCTGTGAGCGTGCCAATCTGGTTTACTTTGGCGAGCAGCGCGTTGCATGCCTTGTCGGCGATAGCCTGCCGTACGCGCTCGGGGTTGGTCACCAGCAAGTCATCGCCCACGATCTGCACTTTGTCGCCGATCTGGGCGGTGAGCGCCTTCCAGCCATCCCAATCCGTTTGCGCAAGCCCGTCCTCGAGTGAAACGATGGGATATTGGCGCGTCCATTCGCCCCAGAATTCCACCATCTCGTCGCTGCTGAGCCGCTTACCTTCTTTGCGCAGGTTGTAATCTCTTTTGTCTTCATCGTAGATCTCGCTTGCGGCAGGATCAAGCGCAATGCTGATCTGATCGCCGGCTTTGTAGCCGGCTTTCTCGATGGCTTGCAGCACCACTTCGATGGCTTCAGCGTTCGCTTTCAGCGCCGGCGCAAAGCCACCTTCATCGCCCACAAGCGTGGCGTAGCCTTTTTCTTTTAATACGGATTTCAACGCGTGATACACCTCAACACCCCAGCGCAGGC
>JBOGUK010000116.1:0-6307 GCA_050695915.1 Anaerolineales bacterium | reverse complement strand
GGCTCCTCTGTGGCCTGCCCGCCACCGCAGGCAGCAAGTAACACGGAAAACAGAAGCAAGAGACTTATAGCAACGTTTGGCTTTTTCATTTTTCTCCTAGATGAAATTCTTTCCTGAATTGACGCGAGAATAGCATATAAAAATGGCATCATCAAGCATGGTTCGCCCGATTAACCTTGACTCATCCAAGGCGCCGCTTTACCCTTGCCCTGTGCCTATTAGAGTCCTTTCGGATGAAATCGCTTCACAGATCGCCGCGGGAGAGGTGGTTGAGCGCCCCGCTTCGGTGGTCAAGGAACTCATTGAGAATTCCTTGGATTCCGGCGCAAGCCAGATCAACATCCGCCTGGAGGGCGCCGGCCAGAAACTGATCGAAGTCAGCGACGATGGGTTAGGTATACCGCGCGCCGAGCTTCCCCTTGCGCTTGCGCGCCACGCCACCAGCAAGCTGGAAAACACGGAAGACCTTGCGCATATTTACACCCTCGGATTCCGCGGCGAAGCATTAGCAGCCATCGCCTCGGTTTCCAGGCTGAGTTTGATCTCTCGTCCGCGTAATAGCCAAGCGGGCGCCCGGGTGAAATCAGATGCCGGAAAGTTGGCTCCAGTTGAAGAATCCAGCGCCCCAGCGGGAACCTCGGTTCGCGTGGATGAACTCTTCTTCAACATCCCCGCACGGCGCAAATTCTTGAAGGCCGAAATCACGGAAAAGCGGAGCATCACTCAATTGGTAGCCCGCTATGCGCTTGCCTACCCTCATGTGAGATTTTCTCTTGAATTTGACGGGAAGACCGTCTTGCAAACCACTGGGCTTGGCGACCGCCGTGAAGTCCTCGCCGTGCTTTACGACGCCGATCTCGCGCGGCGAATGATCTCTGTGGATCTAGGCAATGGTGGTATTCGAGTGCTGGGCTTCATCGGGCCGGGCGACGCGACTCGGGCCAATCGCTCCGAGCTGACCTTTTTTGTGAATGGGCGTTGGATCCAGGACCAAGCTCTTTCCACCGCTGTCATCCAAGCCTATCATGGCATGCTGATGGTTGGTCGATTTCCAATCGCCATTCTTTTCATCGAGCTTCCCCCCGAGTCAGTCGACGTGAATGTTCACCCAACAAAGGCCGAAGTCCGCTTTGCTGAACGTGATCGTGTCTTCAGTGCAGTGCAGCGCGCCATCCGCCGTTCGCTTCTGGCGCACGCGCCGGTGCCCGCCCTGCAGCCCCTTTCTGGAGCCGTTTCCTGGCGCCCGATGTCCTCTCCGCCGCCGCAGGAAAAGGAGATCCAACAGGATTTGGAAATACCTGAAGAGACCGCAAAGGAAAAGACGCAACCGAGGCAGCCAGCGATACCGGGTAGCGGCGCGCCCTTATTGAGGGTGATTGGCCAAGTAGGTTTGGCTTATCTCGTTGCCGAAGGGCCGGACGGGCTTTATCTCGTAGATCAGCACGCCGCCCACGAACGCGTGCTTTACGAGCGTTTTCAATCCAGGCGTTCTGAGACCGGTCCGCAAATACTCCTTGAGCCGGTCACGGTTGAGATGAATAGCGCCCAGGTCGAAACGCTTGAGCGCCAGCTACCCGTTTTGAGAGACCTGGGGTTTGATATCGAGCAGTTCGGGCCGAATTCTTATAAAGTTCGCGCGCTTCCCTCGGTGCTCCTGGGGATCGAACCGGCCGCGGCAATCCGGGCGGCGGTGGAAGATTTTGAAGAGGACGAATCTCCTTTTGAAAAAGAAATTGAATCCAAGCTCATCGCGCGCATCTGTAAACAGGCGGCCATCAAAGCCGGGCAAACGCTTTCGGCTGAAGAACAAAGTGCCTTGTTATCTGATCTGGAAAAATGTGAAAATCCGCGCACTTGTCCCCACGGGCGGCCAACGATGATCCACTTATCAATCGATTTGCTGGAAAGGCAGTTCGGCCGCCGCGGCGCGCGCTAGTCTTCCTCTGTTTCCGATAGATGTGAAATTAGTTTCTTTGTTTGCTGGGCCGTGAAACTGTTCGGGTCCAGCTCAACCATGGCGCGATGCGCTCGTGCAGCCTGGAAGGCAAGTTCCGGCGCAGGCGTAAATACCGCCCGAATTTCCAATCCAATGGCCTCTTGAACCATCTTTGGATTCATGGCTGCTTCAGTGCGCACGCGATTGATCAATACGCCGACGATTTTCTTGGGGGGCACGCCGTTTGCATTCAGATCATCGAGCAGAGCCCTGGTCAATGGCATGGTCAACGGGTCTGGTTCAACGATGACAATAACTTTGCTGCATTGTGCGAGGGTTTTCAGGGTGGACGGCGGTAAACCGACGCCTAAATCCAGAACCAAGTAGTCAGCCAGTTCTGCCAGCTTGGATACGGTGACTTCAATCTGTTCCGCATAATTGATATAGTCGACGTCGGTCGGCCTGTTTGAAGCCAGTAGTAAACGCAGACCTGACTTCTGCTTAACTAAGCTGGCTTCGACATGTTTCGCATTAATTTCTCTTACCGGTTTATTCAGCAAAGTCATCAACCCCGGCGCGTCGCCGTAACCCAGGATGTTGCTCACGTCACCGCGCCCGGGTCGCAGTTCCGCTAAAACCACGGTTGCATCGCGGTTTTCCACCTGGTAGGCAGCTGCCAGGTTGATGGCTAGGGTTGAGGTTCCCTGGCCCCCTTTGGAACCGATGATTCCGACGACGGAAGCTTGCAGGGCAGGTTCTTCTATCGGTGCTGGCGTAGGAGCACCGCTGATTGGACGCTTAAGCATGCTGCGCACGCGGGCAACTAGCTCCGCGGGGTGGGTGGGCTTGGTTAAATAATCATCTGCTCCAACTTCCAGCCCTGTAACCTTGTCCTCGACTTGCGATTTTGCGGTGAAAAGTATGATCGGGATGCTCGCCGTACTTGGGTTTGCTCGCAGGCGACGTGTTACCTCGTAGCCGTCCATTCTTGGCATCATGATGTCTAGGAGAATAAGATCGGGCTTTTCCTGAGAGACTTTTTGGAGCGCTTCCTCCCCGCTATTAGCAGCAGTAATAGTAAAGCCCTGTTTTTCGAGTGTCGTGCCCACCAGTTTTAGAGTATCCAGATCGTCGTCTACAATCAGAACTCTTTGGGCGGGGGCCGTGCCTTCGGGCATAGATGTTCAGTCTAGCATAAAGAAATCAGCGAAGCAATGATCCTTTTGCGCGCCAAGCTATAATCCCAAAATGAATATTAATCTTCTGCAAGAGAGATTAATAGACGGTTGTCAGCTTGATCAAGCTTCGCCAATCGTAGTAGGGTTCTCTGCTGGGCCGGATAGCCTGACTCTGCTTCACAGCCTGCACCGATTAAATTACTCTGTGGTTGCCGCGCATGTGGACCATGGCCTTCGGCTGGATTCGGCCGCGGAAGAAGCCCGCGCCAAATTGATTGCACATGGGCTTGGCATCCCCTTTTTCAGCGAGCGAGTCGATGTCCCGGGGAGTGCCGCCGAGTTGAAACTTTCAGTTGAGGAGGCTGCTAGGGAACTCCGTTACCGGTTTTTGTTCAGGATTGGCAAGGAACAGTCAGCTCAAGCCGTTGCTGTGGCGCATACGGCAGATGACCAGGTGGAAACTAGCCTGATGCACCTGTTGCGCGGGTCCGGATCGTCAGGTCTGGCTGGCATGCAGCCGCGCACACTTCCAAACCCCTGGAGCTCATCGATCCCGCTCGTCCGCCCGCTGCTGCCGGTTTGGCGCACGGAGACCGAGGAATATTGTCAGTTGAACCAGCTGCAACCGCTTTACGATCCCTCTAACTTAGACAAGAGTTTTTTCCGCAACCGGCTGCGCCACGAAACCATTCCTTATTTGGAAACATTAATCCCTGGATTCAAAACGCGTCTGTTTCAAACCGCGGACTTGGTGCAAGCCGAACTTGAGCTATTTGGTCATCTCATGAAGCAATCCTGGAGCCGGGTCCTTGCGCAAAAAGGCATAAGCTATTTACGCTTTAACCGCGAAGCTTTCCTGCTAGAGCCGCTGGCGATGCGGCGAGCATTATTGCGGCGCGCTTTCAGTGAGTTGGCGCCCATGGAGCGCAACCTGGACTTTGACGATGTCCACCGGGCCATGAAGTGGATTGAAAACGAGTCTCCGGCCGAGGCGCAACCGTGGACTGGGCACACGATCCTTTTAGTAGAAGAAGGCATGGTTTGGATCAGCATGGAGGGCGCCGTGCTGCCTTACCCTTGGCCGAAATCTCCCGCCGAGGTCCATATTGAAGTTCCATCCCGGGTCGATCTAAATGCCCAGTGGCGTCTTGTGGTTGAGGAGGTGGAGGTTCCAGGTCAGGTCCACATGAACAGGGATCCGTATCAAGCTTGGCTGTCCGCCGAAAAGGCAGGGGACGAATTATTGCTTCGGCGCCGCAAACCTGGCGACCGCTTCCAACCTCTTGGCATGAAAGGTTCGGCCAAGCTCTCCGATTTCATGATTAACCAGAAAATCCCGCGGCGAGCCAGAGATGCCTGGCCGCTCCTGTGCAAAGGCGACGAAATTATCTGGGTACCGGGCTACCAAATCGCGCACGGATACCGCCTGCAATCCGCGGCGCAGACGGCGCTGCATGTCCAACTTGCAGTGGGAGCGAAATGAGCATCTTCAGGCGCAAAGGGCGCAAGAATCGCTTCCTTGATTATCTGGTTCAGCAGGCGGAGCTTACGGTACAGGGGTTGGAAGCCCTACGCCACTATGTGGCTGAACCGGACAAATCTCGGGCGAACGAACTGGCCGGGGTGGAAAAGGAAGCGGACGAAGTTCGCCGTGTCCTCCTGGACGAACTCAATAATACGTTCGTCACGCCTTTCGATCGCGAGGATATCTTTGCCCTCTCGCTAAACATCGACAATATCCTGGACTATGCCAATACAACGTTGGATGAGCTGCAATTGTTCGAAGTCAAGCCAAATCCTTTTGTGCAGCGCATCGTTTCGCTGTTAGCCGATGCGGCTCAGGAGATCTATCGCGCCGTGCAAAACCTGCAGGAGCATCCGAACGTCGCCAGCGACCATGCTGTGCGGGCGAAAGCACTTGAAAATCGCGTGGAACATATTTATCGGGAAGCGCTGGCAGATCTGTTCAAACGCCCTAAGGATATCGATGGCGTGATGGAAATCCTAAAAATGCGTGAAATTTACCGGCACCTGTCCAACGCCGCAGACCGCGGCGACGAAGCGGCAAATGTGATCAACGATATTGTGGTGAAATGGCTGTAGAACTCTGTGCTTCCCCATCTTAAACCTTCAACTTTAAACCTGTAACTGCCTAAAACATCGCCAGTTGTTCTTCGGCCCTCAACTGGTTCAGTTTCATGCTCAGCTCGCGCCACTGGATATCGGAAACCCCGAGTTTTTGGCGTACTTTGTTTTCGTTCATTCCGGCGCGTAAGTCGGTTAGGGCGCAGGTCCACCGGCACATGAGGAAAGACAATTGTTTGTCCAGCCCGGCTGCCTTTCCCAGGTCCTCCAGCAGATATTCCAGCCGCCTCGGCGACCAGGGGAAGAGGTTTTCACTCAAGTCATATTGCTTGCTGTATTCCTCGTAGGCATCCACCCATTCTTCGGGAAGCGGGATCTTCCGCTCCTTATAGCGGTTTTTCGGACTCGCGTAGCGCACAAACAGGATCGGCCCATCCGCTGCGCCCAGGTCGACGTGATTTGTGGTGAGAGCCAAACATTCACCCTTTTTGATGCCGGCATTCAAAAGAAGCGAAACAAGGACATAAGAGCGCGCATCTCTCGTTCGACCGCGGCGCATGCGGTCCGCAATCTTAAGAACTTTCTCTTCCTCTTCCGCAGTCAGGACCTCAGGTAAAGGGCTGAGCACGGTTTTCTGCACCACACGTTCTGCAGGGTCCGCCAGCAGAGCCCCGCCGCGTTGCAGCCAGCGGAAGAAAGCTTTGATGGATGTGATTCGCCGCGCCAATGTTTTCGGGCTGCAGGGCACGCCGCGGTCGTGTTCCATCCAGTGCAGGAAGTTGTTGATGTCGTTTGTCGTCACCGACCCCAGCATATAGTCTGCAGGCAAATACGAGGCCAGCAGGCGAAGGTCAGCTGCGAATGCCTTTATCGTATGCGCCGAATTGCCCTGGTCTTTCAAATTGACTTCCCAGGCGCGGATAGCCGGCGGGAGCGGAGCACGGGGCTCGATCGAAAGGCGCTCGGTCTTCTTGGATCTGGTGCGTATAGCCATAGAAAAAGAGTTTATGAGAACGAAAACTCGTTGTCAAACGATAAGAGGTATCGGTTTTCAAAGGACACAAACTGGCGCGGTGGAAGCCATCTGGGAGATGAAACCAGCCCAGAT
>JBOGUK010000115.1:0-6532 GCA_050695915.1 Anaerolineales bacterium | reverse complement strand
TCCGGCTGCCCAGATCGCGAATGGTCAGCGTTCCCGTCTTTTCATCGACGATGAACTCGGCGTGGGCGCGCGATGCGGCCTGGTCAGGGATAACGACATCGTTATCCCTGCGCCGGCCGATGGTGTTGGTTCCCGGCTTCAGTGTGTATTCAATGGGGCGCGTGTCGGGAGAGCGTACTGTGATATTCCACATCGGAGGATCTGGGTACCCTTGCTTAGACTAAGCGACAAAAGTCACAACCTATGATTTTAGGGGTCAAGAATTGAACGCGCCACCGATCTGGGAGTCGAAAAACCGCCTGTACAGACAGTGTATTCTTTCAGGGTTACTTCGCTAACCATTGAGCTGTGATGAGCGTCGCACATCATTTGCGGAGGTTTTTCCCTGGTTGTTTTCTTGATTGTGGTCGTGCAGCCGCAATCAAAGTGTTGAATGTGGGTGACATTAACTTCTCGTGTTTCGTCCATTAGAGCTTCCCCCATTTCTGGACAGATCAGACCAGCTTATCGATCCATTGGCATGCTGGCGGATGGCCCGGCGCCCGATCTCGGTAGCGGCTTCGTAATGTTCCGGGTGAATGGCAGCCAGGATATCGGCGGCGAAATCCGAACGCCAGTCGTAGCGGGCGGCTTCGGCTAACCGCAGCATCAGGTAACGGTCTGGCAGGTAACGCCGGTCTTCCCAGTTCTTAACGCTCTGGTGCGACACCGAGCGCCCCAGGAATCGCAGGGCTTCCGTGAGGGTGGTCGCAAACGAGCGCAGGCTAGCCCTGCGCTCTGAATTGCCGGCCATGATGCGGTATTCCCTAACAATCCGGGAAACGGCCAATCTTGCGGATAGCGTGGTCTTGATCATAAATCCCCCTTAAGTCCAAAAGGATATACGATAGAACATATGTGCTATATTCTATGCAGAATCCCTTTGCTTTCAAGCCTTCCTTCCATTTGTAAAGGCCTTGCCTGCCTTTCACTTTGTAAAGGCCGAGACCATCTATTGGATTTCACTGGGTGGCTATAATCCCACAACGCCAGGATGAATTTCAAGCTGGTAACCCTTTTCACGTTTCTGGCTGTTTCAGCCTGCTCACTCTCTCCGAGTGAGGCTCAAATCGCCACCGCCATGGTTCAGGTGATTGCGGCTCGCACGCAAACCCGCGGCAGCCGTTCCAACCGCCGTCACCCAGCCCATCACCAACCCGGCAGCACCCACATTGGGGCCGGGTTTTTCCGGAATGGCAACCGAGCAAGCCGCGCTCACAGGGCCGCACTTTGATGGCGTTTACCGCGTGGGCGTGGAAATCGCCGCCGGCGTCTGGCGCCCGTTCCCGGAGCGCGCCAGCTTCTGCTATTGGGCGCGCCGCAAGTACGACGGCATCCTGCTGGGCAGCTTCTACGGGTTGTCGCCCGGCGATGTGCTCGTCAGGGAAAGCGACTATGAAGTTGAATTCGATGGTTGCGGGGTTTGGGTGTATATGGGGGAGAGGTGAAACAAGGATGAAAGATGAAGGATGAAAGATGAAATGATATGCCAAGAACCGATAATAATTACGCCCGCGAATCCCACAGGGGTTCATCGACGCGGCGCTCCTTGTTTTCAAAACGAGCCATCACGAACAGCAGATCCGATAGGCGGTTGACGTACTTGAGGCTCTCCGGACGGACGGGGTCGGAGCCAGCCAGCGTCACCAGCCTGCGCTCGGCTCGCCTGCACACTGCCCTGGCTACCTGCAGGGCCGCTGCGCCCAGCGACCCGCCTGGAAGGATGAAGTTCTCAAGCGGTCCGACCGCTGCGTTCAGTTCATCGATGAGTTTCTCGAGCGCCAACACGTGCCGCTCCTCGATCCGAGGAACCTTTAACTCATCGCCTTCATCGCTGGGAAAGGACAAATCCGACCCCAGGTGAAATAGATCGTTTTGTATCGTTGAAAGGGACTCGTCTAAACGAGGGCTCAAGCCGTAGGCTCGGGCCAAGCCGATCAATGAATTGAGCTCATCAACCGCCCCATAGGAGCGCACCCGCGGGTGATCCTTTGGCACCCGCTGGCGGCTGCCGAGCGCGGTGCTGCCATCGTCTCCCGTGCGGGTATAAATCTTTGTTAAACGCGGCATTTGTGTCTTTTTCGGATTATACATGTGCGCCGTTTCCTTTTGCGTTATCATGCGTCCATGCGCTCCTTGCCATCCGAAACCACCCTACTTTCAATATCAGCAACGCTGCGCTGGATGGCGTTACTCCTCAGCGGGTTGCTGCTCAACTCGCGTGGGCTGTTCACGCCCACGCTCGGGTTGATTCTTTTTGCCGGCGGCGCGTGGAACGCATTTCTCACCTATTCGCTGCTGCAAACAAAGCCGTTTGAGCGGCTGAAATTGACAGCGCTGATCGTTGATTTTGTGCTCAGTTTGATGCTGTTCTATGTTGCAGGCACGCTCCTGGGCCCGCTTGCCTGGGCAGGCCTGTTACCGGTGATCGGCGCGTTTCCATTGTTCGGTCTGCGCGGCACGATGGGAGTTGCCGTTGGGACAATGGTGATATTTGGATTGATCGCAGTCATCGACGTTCCCGTCGCCGAGATTCCCGTCCGCCTGGCATTTCCCTTGTTTGGAGTGTTGGCGGTGGGATTGGCTCTGGGGAACTTGAACCAACGTGTCCATTCGCTCGCCAAACTGGGTGAACCGAAAAAGGAAATCAAGCTGGAGACCGTTGAGCAAAGCGAGCGCGACCGCATCAAGATGCTTTATGAGATTACTGAAACGATCAACTCGAGTCTGGTATTCGATCAAGTTCTGGAACTGGCGCTCGATCTGGGGACGAAGGCCCTCATCGAACCCCCGGAAACAGTCACGCACGCCGTTGGCGGCATCCTGCTGTTCCATGAAGGCGGGCTGCGCGTAGCGGCAGCCCGCGGGCTAGCCGCCACCGATCTCGGACGCATTCTTCCAGGGGAAAAAGGCGCCCTGGGTGACGTGCTGAAAACGGGCGAAGCCTGGGTGCTGGGCCATTCCACGCGCGACGACGAATTCGGTTTGATCTCCGGTCTGCAAAACACCGAGAGCCTTTACTGTGTTCCCCTGCGCTACGGATTGGACCTGTTTGGCGCCATGTTTTTTGCCCACCCCAAAGTGAATTTTTTCAACGAAGAGGGCCGCGAACTGATCGACCTGTTGGCCCGCCAGGTGATGGGCGCACTGCAAAATGCGCAGCTGTACGAAGCTTTAAATGAAGAGAAAGACCGCATTGCAAATATTCAGGAGCAGGCTCGCTATCAATTGGCGCGCAACCTACACGATGGCCCCACCCAATCTGTGGCGGCCATCGCCATGCGCGTGAACCTGGCCCGCCGGCTGCTCGCCAAGGACCCAGTGGCAGCGGGTGAGGAACTGTACAAGCTGGAAGAATTGGCCAGGCGCACCACAAAAGAGATCCGCCACATGCTCTTTACTCTTCATCCGCAAGCGTTAGAAAATGAAGGACTCGTTGAAGCCCTTAACGATCTCATCAAACACACTGAAGATGCATTCGATCAGCAGATCCAGCTGGAAGCGGAAGAAGACGCTGTCGGAAAGATGGACCTCGGGCGCCAGGGCGTCCTCTTCTACATCGTCGCCGAAGCCCTCACCAACGCACGCAAGCATTCGCAGGCCCAGAACATCGCCGTGCGCGTCACGAAAGCGGAGCTCGGCATCACGCTGCTCGAAGTGGAAGACGACGGCGTGGGGTTTTCGCCCCAGGAAGCCGATGCCAAGCGCGCCAAGGATGGCGCCGTTGGGCTGGAAAACATGCGCGAGCGCGTTGAATTGATCAACGGCATCCTGCGCATCGACAGCAAGAAAGGTGCCGGCACCAAGGTTGCCGTGTGGGCGCCGCTCAACGAAATGGCGGCCCAAAAACTGCGACAGGGGAAGTGAAGAAGTTAAGCAGCCTGAATTTGCGCGCCGCGGGAATTGTGTGGATGCTTGTCTTCCTCATATGGCTCCCATTCGAAGACACGCAAACCGGGTTCACAGTCGTTCTCGCCGCTGCGGGGGTCTTTTGGCTGGTTTTGAAGCAGCGGTTTGATTGGCGAGGAGGCTGGCTCGGAGCGGGAGCCTGGGGTGCAGCCTTGGGAACGGCAGTCCCGCTAGCGGCGGTTGCGCTAATGGCCTTCAAGGGTGGGATTCATAGGCACGGCTTTGCGGATTTTTCGGCGCGGCAGGTTCTGGGGGTGCTTGAGTTGTTACCGATTTGTATTGTGACCGGGATCGGGGTGGCCCTGCTAATGAAGCGCGTTGTTTCTCATCGTAATGATCTACCCCACAATTCTCTAACCTCTTAGCCGGACTCCATTTCGACAGCAAGTTCCATGCGAAACAGCTCTTCTCTCCAAGCGGTGCGTGGGGTTCTCTCAGCTCGGAGGTAGCCTTGCCGAGGAGTGGGCATTTCTCCTACAGCGTTCATCCAGCGGAAGGTGAATCCCTGCCCGCAGTGATTCTGATCCACGGTGCGGGCGGGCGCGGAGACCAGTGGCCTTACCAGATGCGCAGGCTGCAAGGCCGGCGCGTGTTCGCCCTTGACCTGCCCGGCCACGGCCACTCTGGCGGCAACCCTCAGCCGCGAATTGAAGGATACACCAACGAACTGTTGGCGTGGATCGAGCTGATGGATTTGAAAAGGTCGGCTTTGGTTGGGCATTCCATGGGCGCAGCCATTGCACTCACAGCCGCTTTACTAGCACCCGATAAAGTCCAGTCACTGGTTTTGATCGGGGCGGCCTCCAGCTTTCCCGCCAACCCAATTCTGCTCGAAAAGTTAAGCGTCCCGGCGTGGCACGAGCAGGCTGTGAAAATGATCGTCACCTGGTCTTTCGCAAAGAAAGCAAGCAACCGTTTACGCCAGCTCTACTCCGCTGATCTTTTGGCGAACGCACCCGGTGTCCTGCTGGCTGATTTCAGAGCCTGCTCCGAATTCGCGATCGATGAGCAGCTGAAGACAATCAGCCGGCCAACACTGGTGCTGAGCGGGGAGGAAGACGTCATGGTGCCGCTCGGTCGTTCCAGACTATTGGCGGAGAGGCTGATGCGTGGAAGCTTGAAAACCATTCCCGGCTGCGGACACATGCTGCATCTCGAAGATCCTCCGGCTGTAGCGAACGCCATCCTCCGCTTCCTCGATCTGCAGGCTCGATATCACTAATCGAGTTTAGAATTAACCGATGGTGGAAATGATGAGGCGAGCCGTTTCGCCTCCGCAGTTCGGCGACGAAGACAAGGACCGCCGGGCAAGGCTGTTGCATTTTATTCTGCTTTTCCTTCTGCTGTTCACCGTTATCCTGGCCTTATTTTATTGGCTCCTGGTTCCCGAAAACATTGTGGGGCGATGGATCGTGTTCCTGGGCATCGCCGTAGAACTTTTTATTTATGTGTTGCTGCGCTTTGGCAATGTGAGACTGTCGGGGGTCATACTGATCTGCTTGCTTTGGTTCATCCTCCTGTCCGTGCTTCTCTTCTATGACGGAATCCGTGGGACGGCGGTACTCGGCCAATTGCTGCTTATCTTTATGGGCGGATTGCTAATTAGCGAAAGGTTTGCTTTGATCCTCGGACTCCTAACACTCGGCGGCAACTATGCCGCAATGCTTCTGGAGACCAATGGGCGCCTTCCGCTGGCGCCATTGGAACTGCCGCTACCTGCTTACTGGGTATTTCAATCGATCTACATCGTGCTTGCCTTTGCACTGATGGCCGCGTTGAGGCGCAGCGTCCGTGATGAGTTGCGCCATGCGCAGCTGAACGAGCAGGCCCTGAAAGACAGAGTGATGGAGCTGCGCCAGGTCCAGGCCCAACTTGAGATGAGCGGGCAGGACTTGCGGCGGCGCGAAGCCATCCTAGAAACGGTGCGCAGCGCCGCGGAAAAACTGTTCCGCGGGCATTCCTTTGCCGAGGCCGCGCAAGAGGTGCTCAAGGATCTCGGATTCTCAACGGGCGTGGATCGCGTTACCATTTTTGAAAACATGCGTGATGGGGAGTTGAAAACGAGCCGGCGATATGAATGGGTGGCGCCAGGCGTGCGGCCGCATATGCAAAATCCAAGTTTCCAATCACTGACCTATTCGCAGGGGTTTTCCCGCTGGGCGAACGAGTTACCCAAGGGGGATGCGATCAAGGGCAGTGTTACTGACTTTCCCGAATCGGAGCAGGAATTGCTTTCGTCGCAGGGAATCGTTTCGGTTTTTGCAGCGCCCATTTTTGTGGGTGAGAGGTGGTGGGGATTCATCGGTTTCGATGAGACGAAAAGAGTGCGTGCCTGGTCGCCCGCGGAGGAGGAGGCCTTGCGCGGGGCGGCGGGAATCCTTGGGGGCGCGCTGGAGCGCCAGCGCGCCGAACAAGCCTTGAACGAAAGTGAACAACGCTACCTGGGCATTTTGCAGGACCAATTCGATTTGATTTGCCGTTATAAGCCGAGCGGCGAGATGACCTTTGCGAACGAGGCCTACCGCCGCTTCTTTGAGATCGACTCGGAAAAGGCGATCAATTGGTCTCTTTGGGATAACGTGAT
>JBOGUK010000114.1:0-16909 GCA_050695915.1 Anaerolineales bacterium | reverse complement strand
TACATCAACGACGCCAGTGGGAGTGTGGAACCTCTGTATCCCGCTATGGAAAATTTGAGCGATTCGGAACTGATCCAAGAGTCGGTCCGAATTACAGGCGCGGCGCTAATGGGGCGCAAGTCGTTCGAGATGGCGGGAAGCGACTACGACTGGAGCACTTATGAGTATCAGGTGCCCCTCTTCGTTCTCACTCATCACCCGCCGAAGATATCCCCAAAGTCCGGACCGAACCAGAGTTTCACCTTCATGACCGATGGAGTTGAGAGCGCCATTCGGCAGGCAAAGGCAGCCGCGGGCAACAAGGACGTCGCGGTGATACCCGGCGCCAGCGCCACCAACCAGGTGCTGCTGGCCGGCCTCGCCGACGAATTGCACATCGAGGTGATGCCAATCCTACTGGGGGGCGGTTTGCGCCCCTTTGGCGCGCCAGACTTGGAGAAGCTCAAGTTGGAAAGGATTAAGTTGGTGGGAATGCCGGGAGGCGGGATTCACATCAGGTACCGAATAAATCGTTAAATCCGTGAGGGAAGGCTACCGCTATAATTGCCGGCGGAGAGGTGCCAGAGTGGACGAATGGGGCGGTCTCGAAAACCGTTGTGGTCCTTTGGGCCACCGAGGGTTCGAATCCCTCCCTCTCCGCTCCTGCCAAGGATGAGGCGAAGGGATGAAGGAAAAAGGCAAAAGCAATTGCGAATTTTGAATTACGAATGTCGAAGTGAGAATTGCGGTGTCCAAAGGTAGTTGTTTTGCCCCTAACAGGTTCGGTTCGCTCCTGTCTCTCCGCTCGCAGTGAGGTACTGAAAGCAACCTCCTAAAAATCTCGGAGTTTAGTAGACTCCCACATCGATGTCGCCTTCCCGCCTCGAAGCCTACAGCGACGCAGTGATCGCCATCATCATCACCATCATGGTGCTGGAATTGCGCCCGCCCGGGAGCGCCGCGCTCGCTGACCTGCTGCCGGTGCTTCCTACTTTTCTCAGTTACGTGCTCAGCTTCGTATTCCTGAGCATCTACTGGAACAACCATCACCATTTGCTGCGCGCAACCAAACGCATCAACGGCGCCATCATGTGGGCAAACATTCACCTTTTGTTCTGGCTTTCGCTGATCCCGTTCACTACGAGCTGGCTAAGCGAGCAGCCAGGGCAAACCTGGCCGACCGCCCTCTACGGCATCAATTTGCTGATGGCGGCGGTGGCCTATACCATCCTGACCTTTGCCATCATCGCCCACGAGGGAAAGGATTCACGGCTGGCTTCCGTGGTGGGGCCAGATATCAAGGGGAATTTATCCTTGCTTTTCTATGTTCTTTCTATCGGATTGGCATTCGTCAACACTTTGTTTTCATACATCTTATTCGTAGTGGTAGCCTTGATTTGGCTAAGGCCGGATAGGCGTACTGAACGAATTGCCCGGCAGCATCAGGAAAGGTGAAATGGGCGAGCACTAAGTGGATAAATGGATGGATCAAAAATTAAGGATGGAGCGAAATAGATGCGCAAGATCATCGTGAGCAACATCATGTCTCTGGACGGGTATTACGAGGGTCCGGGTAAAAATGTAATGGACCTTTTCGGCTATCGGCTTGCAGCTTATCCTGAGGACGAAAGCTTCGATATCTATAATGCCGAGCGCCTGCGTGCGGCAGACGCCTTGCTTCTTGGGCACACATCGTTTGCCGGGTTCAAAGCCTACTGGCCCCCGGTAGCCGACGATCCGAAGGCAACCGCCATCGTACGCGAAATTTCGCGGCTGAATAATGCCATCGAAAAGGTGGTCGTATCCGACAGCTTAACCCCGGACGAATTAGAGCCGTGGCATAACACCCGCATCATCAGCCGCGCAGACTCATTTGATCAGATCTCCGGGCTCAAGCGCAAAGCCGGCAAGGAAATGTTAATTCTTGGTAGCCGCGTGCTCTGGAACACACTCCTGGCGCATGGTCTGGTGGACGAATTACATCTCATGATTGGCCCGGTGCTAATAGGGGCGGGGACACCCATTTTCGATACCAAGGCGGATATCTCGCTGCGGCTCCTGGAAACGCGTACGTGGGAGGGTTCAGGCAACGTGCTTGTAAAGTATGACGTCAGCAAAGGTTGACCACCAGAATTCTCCTTAGTCATGGCGAAGTACGTAGCACTCTTGCGCGGTATCAATCTGGGGAAAAGGCAGATCAAAATGGATGCGCTGCGCAAGGCGTTTGAGGATTGGGGCTACGAGAATGCGAGTACGCTTTTAGCAAGCGGCAACGTGATTTTTGAAGCGAGCGGCTCAGCCGCGAAAGGGCTGGCGCAAAAAATCGAATCCGGGCTGAAAGCAAGCTATGGCTTCGCGGTGCCAGTAATCCTGCGCAGCGGCGCAGAAATCGACAAGTTGGTGCGCAGCGATCCGTTCCAGGGAGTAAAGGTAACGCCGAAGACAAGATTGTTTGTCACCTTCCTGGCAGAAAAGCCGAAGAACAAGCCAACAATTCCTTACAAATCTAAGGCAGGCGATTTCATAATTCTGGACGTTGTCAATCGCGACGTGATCAGCGTGCTGACGGATACGCGCACACCGGACGCGATGAACATTCTGCGCAAGCAATTTGGAGACAAGATCACCACGCGCAACTGGAATACGATGTTGAAGATCCGTGATGCATTAAGAAAATGAGACCTTTTTATTTCGCAACCCCCTCAGAATTACGGAAATGGTTTGAAAAGAATCATAAGACTGTAAAAGAATTAGTTCTGGGCTACCACAAAGTGGGCAGCGGCAAGCCCAGCGTTACATGGGAGCAGTCGGTGGATGAGGCTCTATGCTACGGCTGGATCGACGGCGTACGCAAGGGCGTCGACGCGCAGAGTTACACGATCCGCTTCACGCCGCGGCGGACGGGTAGCTTTTGGAGCAGGAGAACATCGCAAGCGTGGAGCGCTTGATCAGGGAAGGCGCATGAAGCCAGCGGGGCTGGCGGCTTACAAGGCGCGCAAGGGCGAAAAATCGGGCGCGTATTCCTTCGAACAGGACGAGATCGCGCCGTTCAGCGCGCCGCTGGAGCGGCGCTTCAAGGAGAACAAGGCAGCCTGGAACTTCTTCATCTCCCAGCCGCCCGGCTACCAAAAGACGTTGCGGCATTGGGTGATGAGCGCCAAACAGGAGGCAACACAGATCAAGCGGCTGGAGCGCATCATCGAGGTTTCGGCGACGAAGAAACGCGTCGACTTGATGTCGCCGTTCAAGATGACGCAGGATCAAAGGAAATGATAGGCTCAACCCCTTCCCCTTAAAAGGGGAAGGGGAGGAAGACGAAACCAATTCGAGGAGATTTTTGAGGTGAGACCAACCGTTCCATGCCAAACAGCCACGTGATCCCGGTGCTGAGTTACCCGGATGTTGGTGATGCTGTTGATTGGCTATGCAAGGCATTTAGCTTCACGCTGCGGTGGAAGGTGGGCAACCACCGTGCGCAGTTGAACGCGGGCGACGGCTGCATCGCGGTAACGCAAGGCAGCAAGGGAGATATGGATCGAGATTTCTCGATCATGGTGAGAGTGGAAGACGCCGATGCTCATCACGGGCAAGCCGCCGCCATGGGCGCCCGCGTCCTGCAGGCACCGGGGGATTACCCCTATGGCGAGCGCCAGTACACGGTTGAGGATATTGGCGGATATTCGTGGACGTTTTCAACGTCTATAGCCGATGTCGCCCCACAGGATTGGGGTGCAGAGATTGGTCAGTTGTAAAGAGGGAAATGGCGACGTAAGCGAAAAATGGAGGCGTTTATATACGGATGAAGGGGAAACCTTCTCGTTAGTGTAGGGGTGGGTCTGAGGCCTGCCCGTGAATCATAGGGCGGGTCTAAGACCCGCCCATACTAAAAACCTTGCTTTTAAGTTTGCAGCAATTCTTTGATTTCGATATAACCCAGTTCATCGGCCAATTGCAATGGAGACTTCCCATCGAATGTCTTCACTTCCTTGGAAGTACCGTGATCCAGCAGCCAGCGCGCCATCTCAACTCGATTTTTCATCACCGCGCCTAACAGCGATCCTTTAGCGTCCTCCTCGGCCCCGGCGTCCCAGAGGATTTGCATGAGCTCAACGTCACCGCTCAGGGCGGCGTGAAAAGCAATAGGGATATTGTGAGCGCCGCCTTTGCGCGCGTTGGCGCGATCCTGCTCCAGGGCTTTCGCGATCAGCTCTCGGCGCCCGAGCATGGCGGCGGTGGCCAGTTCCATTTCGGCGCCTTTGCTTAACAAGAATTCGGCAATGTCCTCGCGCCCCATATGTCCAGAGGCGCCGAGTGCGGATTCGATTGTTTCCTGGTTGTAGGCGTTGATCAATTCCGGCTTTTCTTTGAGTTTTCGCTTAACCGCATCCAGATCGAAATGGCATTCGATGATGAATTGATTAGCTTCTTCCTGGGTGTAGGGTTGACTGGTCATGGTCACAAATAAAAAAGCCTCGCTTGGCGAGGCTTTGATTCTAATGGGAATCTTTTGAGTTGCAGGGGGAGATTGCTTTCCCTCCCGTTCGCTTCGCTCAGGGCAGGCTATGCCGCAAGGCGGCTCGGTCGGGACAGGCGCGTCGTTTTCGTCTGCCTAACGGCTGGCTACACTCGCTCGCAATGGCAAAGGCCGCTAGGCCACCGGGACGGGCTCGAACATGCCCTCGAGGACGATCTCGAGCGCCATGGTGTGGGCGCAACGGTCGCGCCCGACGAAGAACTCGCAGTCGCACTGCCAGGCGCCGTCCTTGTATTCGACGCGGTGCGGGTTGTTGCGCCCGCTGAAGTTCACGGTGAGCGCTTCCAGGTGCATCCTATCGCGCTCCTGGGAATATTGTTTGGCCTTTTCAAATTTTCGCAGCATTCCTGTATCCATGCGAGTTCTCCTTTATGTGGCGACGATTTCGTCCGTCACCGGACCAAACCGTCGCCCAAATAAAAAAGCACGCGCGTTCGCGCGTGCTTTGATTTCAACCTGCCTCCCCTGCTTCCTTGAAAGCCAGGAGTCTCATAATGAGGCTTTCTCCATGAAGCCAGTATAGTCGCTTGGGCAATTCGCGTCAAATACGCAAACTATACGACTGGCATACCCTCCAGAGTGTCCTGTCTGGCGCCGCCCTTACCAAGGACCAGAATTGGCTTAACGCCCGACTGGACCAGGCGCAAGCGCTCGCCGAGATCGAATTCGCTGGCCCAGAATTCGCGCCGCGTGCCCACGTAAAAGCGCTTGCCGGCTTTGAGGCGCTGGATGAGAGTGGGACGGTCGAGCAGGACAATATCAGACCAAGTGGGGCCGCGGCGCTCGTAAGCGCGCACCCAGGCAAGGCGTCCTTGCGAATCAAAATGAGCGGCTTCGATCACGCCATCCACTTTTTTCACTTGTTTGCGTGTCTTTTCCATGAGGTCGGGGTGGGCGGATTCGAACCGCCGACCACCGCGTCCCAAACGCGGTGCGCTGCCAGGCTGCGCTACACCCCGGTGGCGAGAGTATACACGCCGCGCAGATTGACAGTCAAGCGACGCTATCGTGGAGACGTATTGCGTGGTGTGTATTGCGTAAATCGTGCGTCTGACGGAATGGACTATACTTGCCAACCGTTAGCGTAAATAGCAATGATCCCCCTGAGAGACAGCAACCGAGCGCGTCATTTCCCGGTGTTCAACTGGTTGATCCTCATCGCCAACAGTTTGGTGTTTTTCTACGAATTAGGGCTTTCTCAATCAGGACTCGAGAGTTTTGTGAATACTTATGCGTTGGTGCCCGCCCGCCTTAACGACCAGCCTGTGACCTTTGGCATTACGATCTTCACCAGCATGTTCCTGCATGCCGGATGGTTCCACTTTCTCAGCAACATGTGGGTTTTGTACATTTTCGGTGACAACGTCGAAGATCATATGGGGCCCGGTTCCTACCTGATCTTTTACCTTTTGGGCGGCGTGGCAGCGGCGTTGCTGCAGACCTATGTTTTCCCAGGCAGCACGGTACCCATGCTCGGCGCCAGCGGGGCCATTGCCGGGGTGCTGGGGGCGTATTTGTTCATGTTCCCGGGGGCGCGTGTCTCAACGTTGGTTCCCATTTTCCTTTTCATTTCGATCGTTGAGGTGCCTGCCATCATATTCCTTGGATTCTGGTTCATTTCGCAGCTCTTCTCGGGACTGGCATCCATCGGCGTGCAGGGCGGCGGGGTTGCCTGGTGGGCGCACATTGGCGGGTTCCTTGTGGGGTTGGTGCTCAACCCGTTTTTCCGGCGCCGGTCGCCGCCGCGCTCCATCGAATTTCTGTAGGTCTCGAAAAGGGATTAGTATTAACCCATGGCCTTGCCCATTCCAGCCAGACGATTGAACAGGAACCCTCGAGCGCGACGAAGGCACCGCATCGAAGTGTTCGTGCAGATTATCCTGCCGCTGTTGCTTGGGATTACATTGATCGGCTGGCTCATGTTTTGGCTTTTCACTTCCAACGCGAATGATGTTGCTTCGGCAGCCCAACTTGCTACCGTCCTACTGGCTATGCCATTGCTGGCGTTGGGGATCCTATTTACGCTCTTTGCCATCATCATGATTTTCTTGATCGGTAAAGTGATAGCCTGGATCCCGCCGCGGACCTATCGCGTGCAGCGCATCGCCGGCGAAGCCAGCGCGCGCATCGTACGACTGGCGAACCTGGCGATCACGCCGCTGATTGTGATCGAGAGTTGGGTAGGCGCCGCAAACCGATTGCTGCGCGGAGAGGACGGCTAGCCGAGAGGAAGGCTAATGGAGATTGATCGCAACCGACTGCCAACCTTGATCATCAGCGCCGCCATCGGCGCTCTCGTGGGGTTAGGGGCGGGGATCGTGCTGCTGCGGCGCGCTCAGGAGAAAGGCCTGGAAAAGGCCATCTCGCCGCGCGAGGGACTGAGCCTCGGGTTGCTGGTGCTCGGGCTGCTGAAGCAGATCTCCCAGCTGGGCAATGAGGAATAGCAAAGCTCTTCTCAAATAAAGATCATCGAAACCGAAGGGGGAGATTGCCACCCCTTCGCTGCGCTCAGGGTCGCAACGACGGATAGGCCGGCCCTGCTTGACAGGGCTTTTTATTTGAGTCAAAATACTAACGAACGTTCGTTGTAATATGAAACCTATAACGCGGACAGATACTCGCAGGGGTCAGCTAAGCAGCGGTCGGGTCGCGGAGGCGGCCTTTGAGCTATTCGTGACGCAGGGCTACCACGGCACTTCGATGCGGCAGATCGCCGAGGCGGCCGGGCTCAAGCCAGCCAGCATCTACAACCATTTCACCAGCAAAGAAGAGATTTTCCGCCTGATCTTGCTCGAGCGCCACCCCTACCACGAGCTGCTGCCTATCCTGGAAACCGCCGAGGGCGAAAACACTGAAGAGCTCATCCGGAATGTGGCTCTGCGGGCGTTCAAGTCCATCCGCAAACGCAAGGAACTGCTGCATCTACTCTTCATTGAAATTGTCGAGTTCGATGGCAAGCATTTGGGAGAGATTTTCAGGACGATCTCGCCCCGAGTTCTCAAATTCCTCGGGAGATTACCGATCACCAAGGGGGAACTGCGCCCCATCTCTAAACCGAATATCCTGATGAGCATGGTGGGGCTAGTGATGTCTCAATGGATCATCGAGGCGGTCTTCTTGAAGAACATCAAGCTTCCCGGGACCAAAAACCATTTCGATGCCGCACTGGATATTTACTTGCACGGCGTGTTGGCATCAAAGACAAGGGTGTAGTATGTCAAAACAAATTGCCATTCAAGCAGAGCTCGTCGAAAAACGTTATGGTCACATTCCAGCGTTAAAGGGAGTTGACCTTCAAGTGGAGCAAGGCCAGATCTTCGGTTTGATCGGCGCCAACGGCGCGGGAAAGACCACGTTCATCAAACTGTTTGTTGGAGCTGCTGCCGCCGACCGCGGCAGTATTCGCGTGCTGGGGCTGGATCCGCGCAAGCACAAAACGTCGTTGCGCCAACAGATTGGCTACATGCCTCAAGCTCCTGCGCTATACGAAGACCTATCTGCGGCCGAGAATCTACGCTTCTTCGGAAGAGCGCACCACGTCGAAAATATCAAGGGGCTCGTTGAAAGCACCATTGATTTTGTCGAACTGAGCGAGCGCGCCGACGATCCGGTAAGCACTCTTTCTGGCGGCATGAAGCAGCGAGTTTCGCTTGCCTGCGCTTTGGTGCACCAGCCGCGCCTTCTGCTGCTGGATGAACCCACCGCCGGCGTGGATCTGAAGCTGCGAGCCGCTTTCTGGCAACATTTCAAGCAATTGGCCGCGGAAGGAAGGACGATCCTTGTCAGCACCCACCAAATGGATGAAGCCGTGCATTGCGACCAATTGGCCATAATCAACGAAGGCAACATCGTCACGAGCGATACCCCGCAAAACCTCTTACAGCGCGGCCGCGCACGACTGCATCTCTGGGATGGGGGGCCGAAACGCGTTCATGAACTGCAGGATTATCCCGTCGATCTACCCAGGGCGCTGCAAGCTTATGGACTGCATCACAATGTGGAACGGATCGAACTGGAAGCTAACACGCTGGAAACAACCATCCTCGACCTCATCGCGCCCCAAGGAGGAAAACAATGAATACCGTTCGGCGTACGATTGCCGTTACCCAACGCGTACTGAGCCAGCTCAAGCATGATCGCCGTTTCGTGGCGCTCACCTTGCTGGTGCCGATTGCAGTGATCTACGTTCTGTTTGTATTTTTCGATAGTATCGAAAGCCCGCTCTTTAATGCCAACCCGTTCGTTTTTCCCTTTGGCGCCTTCATCATCCACTTCCTCACGTTCGTCCTCACCGCCATCGTGCTGGTACGCGAACGAGTCAGTGAGACGCTCACGCGCATGCTGGTGAGCGGCTACAAGCAAGTGGAGATCATCGTTGGTTACCTGTTAGCTTATACGACCCTGGCCACGTTGCAGAGCTTATTTGTACTGACCGAGATCACTTATCTATTCGAATTGGATTATGAAATCGGCACGCTGGCCTCAATTTATCTGGTGATGTGGCTGCTGGCCGTGATCAGTATGGCGCTCGGTATCCTCATATCGAACTTTGCCAGGAACGAGGGCCAAGTGTTCCCATTTATTCCGTTGATCCTGCTTCCATCGATCTTTTTGTCAGGCATTGTGCTCCCGGTTGAACAGTTGCCCAATTGGGCCCAGGGCCTTAGCCGGTTTACCCCGCTTTATTACGCCACAGAGGTTCTGCGCTCCCTGATTGCCGGAGGCGACCTCCTGGATGAGAGCACAGCCCTATTCAGCCTTCCCTTGTATGGGCTGTTCATTCTTGCCTTGTCCTCCTTCACGCTGCGAGAAACCGGGTAATCCAGACCGAGTGCGAACCAAACCGTCTGCGATCATTCTCGGTCGCCTCCAACGCGAAACCATCATCACACCGCAAGGTGTGGCGCGCATCGATCAGCCAGGAGGGGAATTACTTTATGCGGCCGCGGCATACCGCTTTTGGAGAAAATCCCCGGGGCTTGCGGCCCGCGTGGGCAACGATTTTCCCGGGGATTGGGTGCAAGCATTGGAAAACGACGGATACCGCACCGATGGGATCCGGTTCCTGGACGAACCACATGATTTGCGCAGCTTCGTAGCCTACAGCGATGTAAATACTGCGCACCGCGATAACCCCATCAAGCATATTGCACAATTAGGGATGCCCTTCCCCAAATCGCTGCTGGGTTACAGAAATCCTGGCACACAGTTGGATTCAAAGAAATCGCGAAGCCCGCTCACTTTACGCCCTGAGGATCTGCCGAAGGCATACAAGGGCGCGCGCCTTGCGCACCTCTGCCCGTTGGATTACCTCAGCCACACGCTGGTTCCCCCAGCGCTGCGGGCGATAGGCGCCGAGTTCGTCAGTCTAGAAGCAGGCGCAGGTTATATGCACCCGAATTTCTGGAATGAATTCCCCGCGCTGGTGAACGGTCTCAGTGTGTTCTTTTGCGAAGAAGGCTTGCTGCGCTCACTCTTTGCCGGGCATAGCCAGGATCTCTGGGAGATGGCCGAGTGGGTTGGATCGTTCAACTGCCAGGCCGTTGTGATTCTCAGTACCCATCTTGGGCAGTGGATCTATCTAACCGAAAGAAAGAACCGCTACCACATTCCCGCCTACCCAGCGCGCCTGACGGATCCAACGCATGCACACAGTTCGTTCTGCGGCGGTTTCCTGGCGGGCTGGGAAAAAGGGGGAGACGTTCTCTACGCCGCACTCACAGGCAACGTCACCGCCTCAATAGCTGTCGAGGGTAGCGGACCCTTTTACATAGTGGACAGCCTGCCGGAATTAGCCGAGGCGCGATTAGAGTCTCTGCAAAACGCTGTGCAGGTTGTATAGATCTGCGGCCGAGATCGGCGAACTAATCCTGGTGATACTTAAAGGAAACCTTTAGTTTGGTGCGGTAAGACACCACTTTGCCGTCTTCGATCTGCATATCCATTTGAGCTACCTCAGCGATGCGCAGGTCTTCCAGCGATTTGGCAGCCAAGGCAACCGCAGCCTGGGCGGCCTTCTCCCAGGATTCCGTGCTAGTGCCTACCAGCTCGATGATCTTATAAACCGATTCTGCCATGTTGTCTCCTTTATTCCAGTTAACGAATTTCAGCCAAACTTTTCACGCAAGAATTCCAGCGCCAGGCGATCGAACTGATCGCCCTCGCCATTCCAGCGTTCTTCCAGATTTTCGACTCCCACGAGGGAGCGCAACGCCTTACGTGTATCCTCATCAAACTCTCCGTTAAGCGGACCCTTATAGTGGCCGGTTTTCCTTAATATTTTTTGCAGTTCCGCGGCCACATCAGCGAGGGGAACTAGATCATCCGGGTCCACGTCGCCAAAGAATAGGTGATGGATCTTCACGATGCGGGCAAGTTCCTTGATGGGCTCGGGATGATCGTCGACGCGCAGATCGAGATAGTGATCGTTATTGCCTCCGTAGCCGCCGCCGGTGCGGACGACGAGCACAGCCGCAGATTGCCGCCCGCGGCTATCGCCTCCCGCACCCTGCCCCGCGTCAAGAGCGTCCACGAGCCAATCCGCCAGCTCTCCTTCACCCCCACGTACCTGTTCGAAACGCTCAGCCATGGCTTCTACGGTGCCAGGGATCAAGATGTTGCCCTGGCAACAGAAGCCGTCTTTGATCACATGGCCCGCCCAGGCATGACAGTCCTTCCCGGTGTAGGCGAAGGCTACACCGCGGGCATCCACCATGCCGACCTGCCGCAGCTCCCGGTTTTCGTCTGCTTCGACCAATCTGCTTATCGTTTCTTCGGCGGAAACCCCCTGATGCATTAGTTCCAACCCCTCGGGCCCGTAAAGACAATTAGCGTAGGACTGGGTGGCGACAGCCCCCGCACCAGCGCGTGCAAATGGGACGACTGCGCCAACAGCCAGGAACTTTGACTGAACAGCTACTCCCCATTCTTCTTTTGAGGGGTCGTAGGCAACTATAGAAAAGGTGGCAATTGGGGGCATTAGGGCAATTGTAAACTGACTCGTTGATTGAATGAATTAGGGGGACGAACACGGGAGAGTGTCTTTTCTAAGGTTGGGCAGGGGTTGTTAGTGAGATGGGAATGGAAAATTGGGCAATGACCTAACTTTCTAGTAAGCCGGTACCCATATCCCATTTATTTATTACTAAAATCTAACTAGACTCTAACCAGAAAACGAGCGTTCCTCGGCTCGAAGAAAGGTTAGAGACATGAAAACGCTCAGCTCCTCCAAGATCGCAGTAATTCTCCTCACTCTAATAGCAGTCGTCCTAGGGGGTTTTGCTGTGGCAAGCCCGGCACGCGCAGAAAATCTGCTTGCCAAAAAGCTAGCCAAATCCTTCGGCTCCACGCCGGTGACAGGACAGGCAGCAGACGCAGCGGTTTCAGAGGTCAGCAGCGCCGCAGCCCTGACCCTGGCATTCGGCAAGGATCAGGCCAGCGCTGAAGCGCTGGAACGAGCACAGGCCTTCATCGATTCGGTCGCTAACGGGAACGCAGCCCAAATCACGGGCCTTTATTCCGCCGAACACTTTGCCTTCCCCGTGACCGGGCAACCCAGCGGAAGCCCGGGCTACGTTTCTAACAATGACAACGAGGTCACCCGCTTCGGGATGGCCACAGAGTATGGGTCGCGCGGCTTCCTGGCGCATAATTACCTGGCCGGCGCAAAATTCTTTGAACTCTCAGTAGGCGAAGTATTCACGCTCGTTTATGGCGACGGCTCCACCGAGGACGTGCGCATCGAGAGCATCCAGCAATACCAGGCCCTCTCGCCCAACTCCCCCTACTCCAGTTTCATCGACCTGGCGACTGGCGAGCAGTTATCCGCCACCAGTCTGTTCTATAAGATTTACAACAACGAAAACTACGTTGTTTTGCAGACCTGTATCG
Organism: Anaerolineales bacterium; assembly: GCA_050695915.1. GTDB lineage: Bacteria > Chloroflexota > Anaerolineae > Anaerolineales > UBA11579 > JAMCZK01. The sequence continues at coordinate 4,506 of JBOGUK010000114.1, read as the reverse complement.
AACAAGACGGTCTGAGCACCTGGGGTCGACTTTTTGCAGTAGCAGTCCCGCTGAGCTGAGCGAAGAAAAACCTGAGGACGGGACTGATCTTCTGAAAATCCCCGCTTGAGGAAGCGGGGATTTTCGCTTTTAAAGCCTAAGCGTCGCGAAGTGGCACGGCCACGAGGACGACGCGATGAGTGTTGCTTGTGTAGGGCCAACAAGTGATCAGGGTCACCCTTTCATCCCTGGTGGCCCGGATCCATTCCGCATTGGATAAACGCACCTCGAGCGGCTGGTTTCGCTCCGGGAGCACAGCCGTGAAAACCACGAGGTACGTGAAAAGCTGATCGCCGGAATAAATTTCAATTTCGTCGCCAACTTGAACAAGATAGAGATCGCGGAATACCTCACCATAAATGTTGTGATGGCCGTTAAGTACGGTATTCCCCGGCGACCCGATTCCCACGGAGGTGCGGTGCCATCCTGCGGCACGCGAATTGGGCGCCTGCCATTGCTCATACACGTTTCCCTCGTATTGGAGCGGGATCGCCGAAACGGGAACGACGGGCGCATCGAGGTTGATGGACGCGATCACCAGGCGATCCGGAGGGAACCCGGGATCCGGAGTCGGCGTGGGTTCAGCTGCATCCGCAACAGGAGTAGGAAATGGCTCAATCAGCGGAGCAGAGATTTCAACTTGCGAAGGATCAGCCAGCGCGCCTTCAACGGAGTAGAGCGGCAGAAAGCCTTCTTCGAGCCAATCCTCGGATGTGAGATCGACCACGCGCGGCGGAATGGAAAGATCATACAGGCTCTTTCCCAAGGCAAACAGCAGGATCAAGAGTCCGAGACCAGCAAGCAAATTAACTAATCGGCTGGTTTCTTTGTCAGTGTGAATTCGTGCCGAATGCATTTCTCAATTAGAGATCTATATGGATCACAATAAAAACGGGGCACCTCGACCTGAGATGCCCCGCTTTCTCATCTCGGATGTTAGCGACGGCTACCCTTGCGCTCGCGGTCCAGCTTGATGACGATGCCCGCAAAGATCAGGGTTCCGCCGAAAATGCCGATCACTAGATTCAGCAACATGCTTTGACCCAAGAATCCGGTCAGCACGCCGCCAGTCACCGGGATCAGCGCGCCTAAGGTGGCGGTGGGCGTGGGCGAGCCGCCGGCGCCAGAGCAAGCCTCTCCAGCATTCAATGCACTGATCGAACGCGTGACGCCGTCGAACGGATCCACCCACATGATCGCCACGCGGTTCGGCAGCGGGCCATCGATCGGAGTGTCGAAGCTGACGGTGGTATTCGCGGGGACCACAATGGGGCCGCCTGATGCGGTGCCGCCGACTACCCACCAGAGGACGCTGACGTTGAGCGAGTTGGAGTTCACCACTCGCCAGTTGAGGGACACGCCGGGATTGTTCGTGCACGGGTCGACGAGGCTTAAGCCGCCGGTCACGGGGATAAAGGTGGTCGACGTGGGGGTGAAGGTGGGGGTGAAGGTGGCCGTAACTGACGGTGTAAGTGTGTTGGTGGGCGAGGAAGTGTTCGTCGGTGTGTTGGTTATCGTGCCAGTACTGGTAGGTGTTGGGGTGTCGCTTGGCGTTGGCGTTTCCGTTGGAGTTTGAGTCTCCGTAGGAGTTAGTGTCTCGGTGAGAGTCTCGGTCGGCGTTTGAGTCTCCGTCGGAGTCAATGTTTCGGTGGGTGTCTCGGTAGGCGTTGGGGTCGACGTGTCTGTTGGTGTGCTGGTAGGCGTGTCGGTAATGATGCAGACCTGGGTGCAGGTGGTTTCAGAATCCGGATCGCCCGATGTATCCGTGCCGATCCAGGCGCGCACGGTGTAAAGCCCATCGCCTTGCGAAGGCGCGGTGATCTGCGTGGATTGGCCCACGGTTAAGCCGCCTGAGTACACGCCTGTATGGAAGGGCGTGCTGGACCCATTGAAGTAGAAAGCCCAACTGATGTCCCCAGTGATATCCACGGTGCCCGTATTTGTGATCTCAGAAAGAATTTCATCAGCGTCGCAGTCCGCGCTGCACGGGTCGGTGATCGAGATCTCGGGTGGCGTATCTGTACTCGTCGGCGTGCTAGTCGGAGTATCGGACGGCGTCGGAGTTTCGGTTGGTGTTGATGTCTCCGTCGGTGTATTGGAAGGCGTGGGCGTATCCGTCGGAGTGAGTGTTTCGGTCGGCGTATCGGTTGCGGTAGCGGTATCCGTGGGAGTAGGTGTATGCGTAGGAGTGTTGCTGGGAGTGGATGTGCTGGTGGCCGTATTTGTAGGCGTATTCGTGTTCGTCGCGGTGGGTTGCCATTTCACTTCGATATGGGAAATGTCCTGGCAGACCTGCCCCTTGCCCTGTCCAACCTTAACTGCCGATGCAGTGCCGGTGCCAATTCCAGAGATTTGGTAACAAGCGTTGTGATTGCCGGCCCCATCATCTTCAAAGGTGCCGTTGTTGGTGTAGACAAAATTTTCGGTCCCCGATTTGATGCAGAGATGAGTAATAATGAAACCGCTGTCCGCAGTGATGCTAAACGGGGAGCTGTCGTCCTTGTCATCCCAATTCGGCATACACTCGCCCGCCGGCGTGGGGGCGGGATTTAAGCCGTTGCTTTTGCTGCTTTCAAGCAGCGAAGCGGCGCCCCATGCCTCGGCAAAGGAAAAAGCCGCAGAGGCCAAGACCCCCACGAGCAAAACAGCAAAAAATAATTTTCTCAAAAGTGCCATTTATCTACTCCACCGCTAATTGATAACCGAAGCGCGTTTTATTAAGGATCAGCTCCGGTTTGCTGGGATTCTCTTCGATCTTCTGGCGAAGCAAATAAACAATCCATTTGATGCGCTCACGAATTTTTTCGTTATCCTGGCCCCACACTTCTTTGGCCAATGTCTCGTAGGAGACGGGCTTGGGATGCTGCCTGGCAAGGATCTCCAGGACAGCGAACTCGCGCGGCGTGAGGTCAATCAGCTGATGGCGACAAGTGACCTGGTGAGTCTTAAGATCAATGGAAAGCCCGAGTTCAGGAAAAACCAGATTCGAAACGGGCGCCTGGGGCCCCGCACGGCGCATGGCGGCTTCGATGCGGGCGACGACTTCGTCGCCGATGAACGGCTTGGTCACGTAATCGTCGGCGCCGCCGCGCAGGCCGCGCACCACTTGCTCCTTCTGGCTCAACGCCGAAAGGATAATGATGGGCGCATCGGTGATGGCGCGCAACTGGCTGAGCGTCTCCCAACCGTCCATTTCCGGCATCATCAGATCGAGCAGCACCACGTTTGGATTCACTTCCATCCACTTGCGGATGGCCTGCTTGCCATCCAGGGCGCCGACTACGTTCAATCCCGCGCGCCTTAATGTGAGTTTCAGCAGATTCAGGGTATCTGCGTCGTCCTCGACCACTAATACAACGCGCTGGTTACTAAACTCCTGGACGGCGTCCAGGTCCAGGCCTGGCGCCTGCAAACCACTGCTGCCGTTGGTTGCTTGTTTTTCAGCCACTTCGATCACAAAATACCTTTCAAGTTTGAAAAATAGCGCCCCATATCTTGGGGCTTACATAAAGAAAGCCCATATATGGGGCTGTTTTCAACTTTTATTCGACAGATTTTCGACTTGCCTAACGGAAATGATAGCACGTACTTGCAGAATTGCAAGTACTAATTACCTATTTGTGCCAATCTCTAATGATCTGGGTCGAGGGTAAACCCCTAGTGAAAGGTAAGCGCTCTGGTAAAAAAAAGCGGGCCCATCACTTTGGGCCCGCATGGATAACAGAGGTCGGTAAGGCGACTGGCTACTCTACCAGCTGCACCGACAATGGGGGTTGGTAGTTAAGCCCCGGATCGTAGTCAACGATAACATCGCTATCTCCGCCCATCACGATAGTATTAGCAACGATCATCGAGCTAAGGCTGCTATTCACTCCATTTCCAGAAAGATTGATATCCGAGCCCGCAGCATAAATGGTTCCAACCGCATCCCAGCTTGCATTTCCGGTCATACTGATCGGACTGATATACGAACGATCGGCGTAAAACAGCATCCCTTTGTATGGGCCGCTGGTTGGCGCGGTCAGGTTCACGTAAGCATTTCCAAGCATAGTTACCGCTCCGGCATTGGGACTGAGATAGATCATCACACCAGCACCCTCGATTGTGCTGTTGGCAGTCACTTCAAATCCGCCTGGGCCGTCGATATAGTAAATACCCGGGTTCAAAATGTAATGAACATTGCTATCCCCACGGATTCGACAATAAACACCGGGGTTCAGTGTGATGGTTTGAGCACCGCTAAAGTTTGCGTTCAGTCCCGAATGAAGGCCTGTTGTTGTGCACGTTCCGGATGCCGTAGGTGTGGACTGAGCCGGGGGCCGGGGTAACGTCAGCGGATCCGGGGGCGGAACATCAGCCAGAGGGTCTTCCACCGGAGGAACGCCGGGCAAGGGTGTGGTCGAGAATCCATCTCCGGAAACACCTCCAACCGAGTGAATAGGGTCTGCATAAAGGATGCCACTACCC
>JBOGUK010000113.1:0-16287 GCA_050695915.1 Anaerolineales bacterium | reverse complement strand
GCCTGATGCCGTGCCTGCGGCGCAACGCCGCGGGTAGCATGAGGCGGCCGCGCGTGGGAAGGCGAAGGGAAAATTGCTGATTGCTGATCGCTGATTGCTGATCTAACCGAGCCCTATTCCCCGTGGTCGTGCTCTTTGCCTTCTTCGTGATCGTGTTCTTCCTCGTGAGGATGTTCTTCCTCGTGGTGTTCAACTTCCGAGTGGGATTCGGCGGCGAGCGAGGGGAACAGAGGCTCGGCGGCGAAGCCGAGTCCGTAGCTGGCGGCGCCTGCAGCGGCTGAAAGCAGGAGCGCGGTTGCGGCCAGGCGGCTGAGGGATTGCTTGCGAACCCCTGCAATTCCGCCCTGCGCAGCCACCATGAGCAGCGCGCCGAGGCCGGCTAGCTCGCTGATCTTGGAAACGATGCCGCCGAGGTCGATGGGTTCGGCGGCGCCGTGGAACGGGGCGGGCAGGACGCGGGTGATCGCCCACAGGGCGACCAGGCCGCCTACCAGCGCCAGCCCGGCGTAGTAGAGCTGCTTCGTGGGCCGCCGCAGGAACAAAGTCGCCCAGGCGAGTTCGGCGCTACCCGCCAGCACGAAGAAGACGCCGTGAGCGGGGGCGTGGGCGAAGTGCTGCGGGGCCAGCACGAGGTGAACGGCGCCGGCGAGGGCGATAGCCAGCGCGGGGATGCGGGCGGGGAGCTTGGAGTTAGGCATGCCTAAATATAGGTGCCTTTTTGTTTCGTGTCAAGGGAGGAAAAAAGAAGGTCTTTGTCGATGAAACATGCTGGCGGACGATGTCACGGGTGGATGCTTCCGTATCCCCCTTCAGAGTGCGGTCGGTTTATTAATAGGCCGGGAGATTGCTTCGCTGCGCTCGCATGACAGGGATTGCGAATAGGCCGGGAGATTTGCTTCCTCCTCGCTCCGCTTCGGGGTCGCAATGACAAAGGTTCGGGAGCAGTTTCAGCATGGCGGGGGGTTTGTGTGCTTGATTTCGCCAGGAGGACTAGAGATGGATTTGTTCGATGCATTTGTTGGCAGGCCGTGTGATGGGTGGATGCTTCCCTTCGCTGCGCTCAGGGTCAGCATGGCGAGAAGCGAAATGTCAGTTGATCAGGGTGTGGATGAGGATGGATAGGCCGAGGGCGATCAGCCCGGCAAAGAAGAAGATGTACATGAAGGCATAAGATTTTTCGCCTTCTTTGTGCTGGCGGCGAATGCGCTCGAAGAGTTCTTCGTCGGTGCGGGTGGAGGCGTACTGGTATGGCAGCGAGCGGGTCTGGCGCCAGAAGCCCATGGGGCCGGCGGCGCCCAGGAGCATGACGATGGCAGCGCCCCAGACGAGGCCCTCGGCGAACTGGTACAGGGAACGCCAGCCGATCACCAATCCAATGAGCGTGGTGAAGAACAGGATGGCGAGAAAGATGATGACGATGTCGCGTATGTACTCGTACAGCGTTTGCGGGGTGAAGGGATCGGAGACCTTGGGCTCTTCCATATTAAATCAAGGCGTCGACCATTAATGCAACAAAGAGCACGGCCAGGTAGACACTGGAATGGCGATACATCTGCCAGGCGACCTTGTTGCCGCCGACGCGCCAGACCTGCCAGGCCGAAAAGAGGAGCGCACCACCCAAGATGATGGCAGAAACCAGGAAGAAGCCACCGGCCAAACCCAATAGGGGCATCAACAGAGTGAGCGCTACGAGTTCAAACGTGTAGATGAGGATCTGCGTGCGAGTGACGCGCTCGCCGCGCACGACGGGCAGCATGGGAATGCCGGCGCGCGCGTACTCGCGCTGCTTGGTGAGCGCCAGGGCCCAAAAATGCGGCGGAGTCCACATGAAGATGATGGCGAACAGGAAGAGCGCGGGGACGCCGAGGTGCCCGGTGACGGCGGCCCAGCCGACCAGCGGCGGAATGGCCCCCGCCCCACCCCCGATGACAATGTTTTGAACTGTGGCTTGCTTGAGCCACAGGCTGTAGATAACGATGTAGTAGATCATGCCGGCGAGAGCGAGAAGCGCAGCCAACAGGTTGACGAAACCAGCCAGGATGTAAAACGAAATCACCAGCAGCGCCAGGCCGAAGGCCAGACCTTCGGCAGGCGTCATGCGCCCCGCGGCGATCGGGCGGCGGGCGGTGCGCGTCATGCGCTGGTCGATTTCGCGATCGATATATTGATTGATGGCGCCGGAGCCGCCCGCGGCGAGCGCGCCGCCGAGCAGCGTCCAGAAAGTGAGCGAGAGCGAAGGCAGAGCCTTCGCGCCGACCACCATGCCGGAATACGTTGTCACGAGAAGCAAGGCGACGATGATGGGCTTGGTGATATTGAAGAGATCGAGCGTGCGCTGCTTCCTGTTTACGGGGCGCGCGGCTTCGCGGGACTCCGCTTGCGGCGATTGCGCCGCCAGGCCGACCAGGACGACCGTGACTACGGACAGCGCCCACACTGCAGCCGCGGTGGCGACGTGCAAACCGAGCAAGTAGATCGGGAAAGCGCTGCTGACCTTAAGCGCTCCGACGAAAACCTGCGAGAAATAGAGCACCACCGTGAGCGTGGCGGCGGAAAGCACGCCGCGCTGCGCGCGCTGTGTGAGCCAGGCGCGGCGCAACAGCGGGAGCGTGTGGATCGCCAGGAGCGCGGCGAGAAGGCGGTGCCCCATGTGAATCCAACCGAGCGGGTGCGACGGAATCCATTCGCCGTTGCATAGCGGCCAGCCGGAACACGCGTAGGTGGCGCCGCTGACGGCGACGAAGGCGCCGCTCACAAGCACCAAAAAGATACCGATCATGGCGCCCAGCGCCATGCGGGCGAAACGAGTGCGGAACTGGAGACGTGCAGGCAATTTGGATTTCTGCTGTCGGGCGAAGGCTGCCACCGCCGCGGAGATCAGCAAAGCCAGCACGATCAGCGCGATGCCCAGGTGAACGGCCACGAGGTCGGGGGGAGTTTCCAGGATGACGACAACCCCACCCAACAGGGCCTGCACCACGAGCAAACCTAACGCGAAAACGAGGGGCCGGCTGATCAAGCGCGAATCGCGATGGCGCAGCCAGGCGACGACGGCAGCGGCAAGGATCAGCGGGCTGGTGAGCGCGGCGACCAGGCGGTGGCTGTATTCGATGAGCGCATCGGCGCGCAGCGGCGGGATCCAGCTGCCGTAGCAGGTGGGCCAATCGGGGCAGCCCAAGCCGGAGCCGGTGACGCGCACGATGCCGCCGACGACGATGAGCAGGTAGGTGGCGATGGCGGCGGCGAGGACGAGGTAGCGGAAGCGGTCGGTGTTGGCTTGTTTTGATTTGGCGCGACTCATGGATTTATCCGCTCTTTCGCAGCGCGGTTGGCTTAGTAATAGGCCGGGAGATTGCTTCCCCCTCGCTACGCTTCGGGGTCGCAATGACAAAGGTTGGGAGGGTCAGCATGGTGAGTTCGATTGATGTGTTAAGTAATGGCGGCTTATTAAGCGACGGGGAGATTGCTTCTCTGCTCGCAATGACAGGGATTGCGAATAGGCCGGGAGATTGCTTTCCCTCCCTACTCCCTCGCTTTGCTCGGGACATCGGTTCGGGACAGGCTCTGGCATTCGGCCTTCCCTCGGCGCAGCGTAGCTGCTTCTCGGGACAGGCTCTCGCAACTGCGGAAAGCGGAGCCTTCCTTGGCTCGCAATGAGAGAGATGTTTCAGCATGGTGAAGCGGATTGGCGATTCACGTAAAGCGGGTAGCCTGCCAGCAGCAAGCCGGCGAATGAGAACCACTGGATCGCGTAGCCCAGGTGCGGCCCTTCGCTGAGATCGAGGGTAGGCGGCAAAGCGTACGGCGGGCGGGTTTGCTCGCCGTCGGCGAAGCGCTGCACGTAAACGGGCAGCAGCTCCCCATCCATCTGTGAGGCAACGCTGTCCAAGTCCAAATTGTTCCATAAGGCGCGGCGCGGCTCGTCCGCAGCGAGCGGGGGATCCGGGCGCAGGAAGGCGACCAGATCGAAATCTGTTTCATCACGACGCAATTGACCGCGCACTATCACTGTACCTACTTCCTCATACTGCTTTCGGTTGTGTACATCGGTTTCCGGGATCCAGCCGCGCTCGACCAGGATGGCAGCATCCGTGCCCTGGATGCGCAGAGGCGTAAAAAGCGAGACGCCCAATTCGCTGCCGAACTCTCCGGGCCAAACCTGATTGCGCAGCATGATCTCATCTTCAGGGAGATATTCACCGGTAACCACGACCTGGCGAAACTCCATGGAGTATAAATCCAAATCCAAATTCGATTCGTCCAGGACTAGGGGGTCATCGTTTTGCTGTTCGACCACGCGGGAGTTGAAGGCGCGGCGCTGCTGCAAACGATCGAGCTGCCAGAAGCCAAGGCGAACCAGCACCGCGGCTGCGAGCAAAACGAGGAGGGTGGCAGGCAGCCAGCGGCGGGAGAACAAGCGCAGCAGCATCAGCTGCTGGGTTTGCCGGCCACTGCGCCCAGCGGGGTTTTCTCTTTTACGGGGAAGACGACCAAGCTGTACACGAACAGCATCACCGCCGTGGGCGGGGCGGCGAAGGCGATGCCCAGCAGCCGAGTGCGCAGGGTCGTAGGCGGATGAACATTAAGCCCAAGATATTTCGAGGTCTTGAAGGAGCAAGTAAGCGCAAAATTATCTGCCTGGTTCAGCGGCATATAAGCCGTAAGCCCCGCGGGCACGAACAATGGGCCCAGCGTGTGCGCCACTTCGTCTTCGTTGCGCACAAGCAGCACATCGCCCAACACGAAGTTCATTTCTTCGGGAATCTCAATGGGCTCCTGCCCGGCGTCCACCTTGGCGGCGGTGCCAGCGGGGATGACCAGCTCGACCGTCATCGGCGCGCGGGCGGTGTCCTGATCCTGCTGCAGGCGGATGCCCAGTTCACTGATCACCCAGACCACGAAAACGGAAAGGGCGAAGATCAGGAGGAACCGGTTGATGTACAGAATCCAACTGCTGCGTTTCATGTTATTCGGAAAGCAAACGGCTCACGTCGTGGGCCATGTCCAGCGCGGACATGCCGAACGGAAACGTGAGGCGCAGATTTCCAAGTTTGTCGATCACGTAAATGCGGGTGGAATGGCTGACCTCGTAGCCATCGGAGTGTGCTTCCCCTTCCTCGTGCCCGTCATCCGAGTCTTCAATGAACGGAACCTGGCGTCCCACCCAGTACGCATCCCAGGCCGCTTGAAGCTGCTCGTCCGTGCCGGTCAACCCGATGAAGTCCGGGTTGAAGGCGTGAACGAATTCGTCAATAACTTCGGGCGTATCGCGTTGCGGATCGACCGTGACAAACACAAAGTCAACATGATCCGCTTGCTCACCGAGCTGGTTGTAGATCTGGCGGTATTCAGCCAACGTTAATGGGCACACATCGGGGCAATTGGTGTAACCGAAGAAAACGAGGACCACGCGGCCCCGTTGATCGGCGAGAGTGTAGTCCTCGCCATTGGTCTGCGCAAGCGAGAAATCCGCCGCTGCAAGCGAAGGTTCGATGAGCGAACCGCGAAAGGCCTGGCTGCGCGCCACCATCTGGCCGCCAAAGTACACGGCGGCGACGCCCGCCAACAGCGCGACGGCGGCGATGATGAATTTCTGCGACGCGGTCATCGCGGACAAAACAAAGGGGTCGTGAATAAGTTGCGCACGACCCGCTAATATACCCGACCCTTGACGAGATTGAAGTCCGTTATGGTGTTGCATTCATCGGATGAACCCAGGCAATGTGTCTTGCCTATGTACTAAACGATCGGCGACCCCATGAGATACAGGCCGACGTAAAAGAACATCCAGACGACATCGACAAAGTGCCAGTAGATGGCGGCCGCTTCCACACCCCAATGCTTTTCCGCTGAATACAGCCCGCGGCGGCCGTTGTTCCAGACAATGAACAACAGGATCACGCCGGTGAGGACGTGAAAGGCGTGAAAGCCGGTCATGGAGTAGAAAACGGCGCCCTGGGCCCCGTCCGCAGGGCCGAAGGGCGCAAGCTGCCATTCGACACCCACGACGCCTATCAGGAACAACGTGCCCAGACTCATGGTGATGAAGATATTGCGCAAGAATGCAGGGCGGTTGCCATGTTCCATTTCAACTTCGGCGCGATTCATAAAGAAGCTGCTCACCAGCAGCATTGCGGTAACGGCAAGCCCAAGGCCTTGGAGCAACTCGGGACGATTGGGGCCGAGGAGAACCAGCCTGGCTACGAACAAGCCAACAAAGACGAAGGAATCGGAGAGGACGAAGAGCCAGAGGCCGAGGCGATTGCGGGCCAGCTTGGTCTGGTAGCTCTCGGCAGCGTGTTCCGTCATTAGTGGTCTTCCTCCTCGGTGAACAGGCGGCCGACGTGCATGTAGTCCTTGATGACAAAAAAGGCTTTGAATGCGGCGACGCCCAACAACAGCGAACCCCAAGGCGGCGCAATCACGCCGACCAGGTATTCGCCAAAAGTCAACACGGACAGGAACAGCATCACCCAGGCGCCGTAGCTCAGCTTGTCCCTGCGAGTGTTGGTCGGTTCGGTTTTCGTTGGCGTTGCCATCCAGTCTTCCTTATTCCGCGCCGTGCGCGCCGGCCGCTGCAGGCGCTGCGCCTGCTGGAACTGCAGCCATAGGCGGGGCCGGCGAGGGATGCATGTTCACATAGGTTGAGTTTGGCAGGCCGTAGTCATACGGCTCCCCCACCACCTCGAAGGGTTGCGCGTAGTTATGCAGCGGCGGAGGTGAGGCGATCTGCCATTCCGGCGAGCGCGAGTCCCACACATTGCCTTTGGCTTCGGCGCCTTTGCGGGCGCTGCGCCAGATGTTGTAAACGCAGATCAAGACTGAGATGAAGATCACAAATCCCGCGACCGTCATGATGAGGTGCGTGGGATCGAATCCCAAAGCGAGCTCATAGTCCACCACGCGGCGGCGCATGCCGAGCAAGCCAAGGAACAGCATGCCGAGCGTGAGCACCATGAAGGCGGGGAACATCAACCAGAAATGCAGCTTGCCCAGGCGCTCGTTGTACATGCGCCCGGTGACTTTCGGGAACCAGTAGTAGATGGCGGCGAAGAACGGGAAGATATAGCCGCCAAACATCGTGTTGTGGAAATGCCCGACGACGAAATACGTGTCGTGCAGGTGCAAGTCGGTGGCAATAGTGCCGTTCGGCGGGCCGGTGACGCCGCCCAGCAGGAACACGATGATGGCGCCCAGCGCGAACAGCATGGGCGTGGGCGTCGATATCTTGCCTTGCCACAGCGTGCCCACCCAACTGAAAAATTTCACTCCAGTGGGAACCGACACCAGGAGCGTTGCGTACATAAACGGAAGGCGCAGGTACGGGCTCATGCCGGAGGCGAACATATGGTGCGCCCACACGAAGAAACCGATGAGCGCGATGCCGAGCGAAGACAATGCTACCCACTTATATCCGTAGAGCGGCTTGCGTGCGAAAACCGGGAGCAGTTCGCTGATCACTCCCAGGCCAGGGAGAATAAATACGTAAACGGCAGGATGCGAATAGAACCAGAACAAGTGTTGGTAGAGGACCGGGTCGCCGCCGGCGGTAGCGTCGAAGAAGGGCATGCCGAGCAGGCGTTCCAGCATCACCAGTTGGAAGGAAAGACCGATCAACTGAGTGGCCGTGAACTGGATCAATGCGGTAGCCAGCGCGGCCCATACGAAGATCGGCATGCGAAACATGGTCATGCCTTTGGCGCGCATGGTGAGCACGGTGACGATCACGTTGATCGCGCCGCTGATCGAGGACAAACCGATCAGATATACGCCGATGAGGAACATTTGCATGCCCAGCGGCGCGCGCAAACTCAACGGCGGATAGCCGACCCATCCGGTATCGAAGCCGCCGAAGACCATGCTGCTCACGAGAATGATGGCGCCAGGTACATTCACCCAAAAGCCGAACGAGTTCAAGCGCGGGAAGGCCATGTCGTTGGCGCCGATGAGCAGCGGGATCAGGTAGTTCGACAAGGCCCCCACCCCGAGCAGGATGGACGCGATCATTACGATGCCGTGCAAGCTCATCATCGTGTTGAACAGGTGCGGCGCGCTGTATTCCGGTCCCCACAGCCGACCCAGGATCGCTTCGAAAATGCTCCCATTGAGGAAGCCAATGCCGGATTGCGCAAGTTCGATTCGGAACAGCATAGCGAGCGTTCCGCCGATGCCCAAAAGCAAGAATGACGTGACGCCATACTGGAGCCCGATCACCTTATGGTCGTAATCCACGCTGAAATAGCGCATCCAGTTGGGTTTGCTGGGGTCAGGATCGATGCTGTCGGAGGTTTCCTTGCCGCGTGCCCATTTCAGCCAATCGTTGAAAATACCAACCCCAAATAAGAATGAAATGGCGCCGAACAAGACACCCACGACGATGACGGGTTCGCGATTCCAGGCAGGCAGGCCCACCAACACGCGCACCGCCATGGCGAACGCCATGCCGACGAAGGTGCCGGCGACCTGGGCGATCAGACCGCGAAATAATCCGATTTGGAAGAAGCGCATTCGAACGGCCTCCTACCTATTGCAAGCTCGCGATGAACGCGATGATCTGATTGATCTGTTCTTCGGTCAGCAATTCAGCGAAGTTCTGCGGCATCACACCCGGGGCAAAACCATCCACGATTTGCGCATTCGGATCGAGGATCGAAGTGCGCAGGTAATCATCATCGACAGTGATTGTTAATCCGTCAGCGAGTTGTTCTTGTGAACCGTAAATGCCCACCCAGCTGGGCCCGACAACGACGCTGCCATCCAGCGAATGGCAAGCCAGGCAGCCGTATTGCTGCGCCCAGCGCCGCCCGCACTCGGCGTCGCTGAGTTCGCAGGCGCCCGCTTGCTCTTCGAGCCAGGCGTTGAATTCAGAACCGTCCACCACCATGACGTCAGCCAGCATGTCGTAATGCAGCCGGCCGCAGATCTCGGCGCAGCGGATCTTGAACGTGCCGTTCATCGTGGGAGTGATCCTGAGCTCACGGGTGAAATCTTCGCCGCCAGGAAGCACATCTTGCTTAATGCGGAATTCGGGGACGAAGAACGAGTGGATGACATCCTCCGAGTGAAGGCGGAGCACGGCCTGCTGGTTCTTGGGAAGAACCAGCGTATCAGACACCACTGCAGTCATCACATCTTCGCCGCCTTCTGGCCCGGGGACGGCCACCGTGTACTCAAAGCGCCAGCTCCATTGGGCAGCATAGACATCGACCACAATTGAATCGGGGTCGCGCCGTTCCACTTCGGATAGCGTACTGGCGCCGATGACGGACAGCCAGAGTACGATGGCAATCGGCACCACCGTCCAGACGATCTCGAGCTGGTGGTTGCCGGTCATATACTGACCATCCCCGCGCTCGCCTCGGCGGCGGCGGAAGACGATCACGCTGTAGAGAACAAATACCGATATTAAGGAAAAGAAGAAGGCAATGAACCACCAATGAATGCCGAACAACCAGTCCACGGTCTGCGCCTGTAGGCTAGCCTGCAGGGGCAGGATGGGGGCATTTGTGAGAAAAAGCCCAATGGCAACAGTGGATCCGAGTACCAGGAAGCTGACGATGATCAGGTGAATCATCTGGAGACCTTTTCGGAGTTTGCAGGATAAGTCATCAGACGAAAAAACGAAAGACGCATTCTTATTGTGCCGAAAGGAACTAAGGGCAGTATATCACAAGAATATCCCGAGGTCATGAAGTCTTGAGGTCTAGAGGTCAACCGTGGGAGCCCAATTTGCAATGTCCCCTCCAGGGATCGCAGCTAGTTTGCAGTTAGCGTATCCAGCGTTGCGAGCACGTTCACACTGTGATCCGGGACCTTGACCTTATCGAAGATCTCGGCGATTTTCCCCTCGGGGTCGATAATAAAGGTGGAGCGGATCACGCCGAAGTACTTGCGGCCGTACATGTTTTTTTCTCCCCACACGCCGTATAAATCGCAAACCTTGTGACCCTCGTCTGCCAGCAACGGATAGGGAAGGCTGTACTTATTCTTGAACTTTTCATGGGATTTCACGCTATCAGGGCTTACGCCTAATATCTGCGCGCCCATGGCTTTGTACTTCATGTAATCGTCGCGGAAGTTGCAGGCTTCTTTGGTGCAACCCGGCGTATCGTCCTTTGGGTAAAAGTAGAGGACGACCGTCTTGCCGCGATAATCGGATAGTTTGTGTTTCTTCCCAGTTTCGTCCGGGAGCGTGAAATCCGGTGCGGGTTGGCCAATTTTTAAGGGCATGGCGGCTCCTCTGATTAATGTAGTCGAAAAAATTTGCTTTTGGCCCTAAGCCGTTATACCTCATTTTATAACCTGCTCCGATCGGAATCCCTGCCTCCGGCGGGCGGACAGGCTAGAAACCTGTCCCTACTACGATAACTACGATAACGATCCTAGCGCGTCCAGAAGGCATAGGTCATTAGGTAGGCGCTGGCGGCGGTGAAGACGAGGCCGTTCAAGGTGAGCGCAGTCCAATTGGGTTTGAGGCCTGCGCCGATGCGGTTTATGTACCAAACCTGCAGCAGGGCAAGAGGCAATGTAAGGAACACCGGCAGTCCGATTGCCGCAGGCAGGCCTTGCACAAGGGCGGTGCCGAACAATATGTATGCGGAAAGGATAAATGCGTGGTGAACTCGAATCGCGTTCTGCCAGCCAAGGCGAACGAACAGAGTACGCTTGCCAACCTTCAGGTCGCTGGCGTAATCGGGAAACTCCAGTGCAAGCATGGAGGCAAGAGTCAACGCAGTGAGAGGAAACGTTGTCATTGCCAACAAGCGATGCAACCCGCCCATCTGCAGTACGAAGCCGAACGCAGGAACCAGGTTTGCCAGCAAGATCGACGTAGTCAGCTCGCCGAAGCCGGACGATGAAAGCCGTGCAGGCGGCACAGAATAAAAGAAGGCGCCGAGGAATCCAAGAACCATAATGGCCAGAATGGTTGAGTTGATCGCCCCCTGGCGCGCAAGTCCGTAGGTAGCGAGCGACACAGCCGTAAGTGCAAAAACCGCCGCATATAGGGCGATGCGCGGGCGCAATTTTCCCGGCTCGCGCCCAAGCACGCCGGAGCCGCCTGTGAACGGCGTGCGATTGCGATTGCCTGCGTCCGTGGGAAAGTCAAAGTATTCGTTCAAATAATGGGTGGAAAGCTGCATCGCCGTGACCCAGACCTGACCAAGGACCAAGGCGCCGCCATCTATAGGATTCCCCAGATAACGGGCAATGCCCACGCCGAGAAAATAATTCAGCACTCCGCCCAGAAGGAAAAGCGGGCGCGAGAGACGAAAGACCAGACGCAGCGAGTTAAGCGTCATTGAACTGCTGAAAACTTAGTCAATTCATCTGCCGCAAGAATTCGATCTTCGGAATGCGCGCGGCCATGGGTGGAGAGAACGATGACGCGCGCTTCGGTCTCAGCGCGCAGGGATAAAGCAACGCCGAATGGGGAGAGCAAACCAGATAAGTTTTGCGCGTCCAGTTCGATCTCGGTGCGCGTCCCTTCGGAAGGCGAACCTTTCCTTAGATCGATCAACCTGGCGCGCAGTGAGCCGGAAATTGGGAAAATAAAACGATCGGCTTCGGCGCGCAGCTCAAATTCAGTTTCCGAATCTGCGCTCAAGTCCAAGACGTCCAACTGCCCAAAACGCCGCAGAAGATGGCTGGCTTCATCCAAAAGAGTCAGTCTGTTGTTTTCTCGAGAGAGAGCGAAGACGAGAGCGTCGGAGATTGCGAGCGGTGAGGGTTTTTGCATTACAGGGTGATTATAACGGCGCGTTTTATAAGGCACACTCGGTCCCTTCAGGGTCGCAAGTAAGTTGTGATTCAGTCGGGGAAGGGATTTCTCACCCTCGCATTCGCTCAGTGTCGAATGACAATAAAATGCGCTCCGCGCATTTTATTGTGACCGCACCTTTATTCGCTTGCTTGCGTCCTGCGGTTAATAGCGCGCTTGATATCGCGTTGGTGCCCCTGCAAATGAATGTACATCAACTTGAGCATATGTTTGACCTCGGTGAGTCCGAGCGCGGGATGGCGACCGCGCTTCTCGAGATCTTCAGGTTGCATGCCTCTGACCATCTCTACAGTTGCGGCGCGGCGCGTTGCGAACTGCTCGACCAGGTATTCGGGGTCGTGGACGCTCAACTCGGCAGTGTGCTGAGCATTCCAGCGATCAATATCGAAATCCTCCGCCACGCCCGGATGACCCTGAATGACCTTCGAGATCAAGCTCGAGATCGACCCTTCGACCTCGGTGAAGTGGGCCAGCAGGTTATGAACTTTCCAGGCAGGCCCATCCGGATACACCTCGATCCCCCATTGCTCGGGCTGAATCGAACGCCAAAATTCCAGCGTTTTTTGACCCTCGCGCTCGAGGTTGCCGGCTAGCTCGCTGACCCGGTTGCTCATTTAACTTCGGAAGAGGTTTGAAAGGAAGAACCACAAGTTGGCCGGTCGCTCGGCGAGCCGTCGCATGAAGTAGGGGTACCACTCCTTACCGAAGGGTACGTACACGCGCACCGGATAGCCTGCTTCGCGCAGCTCAGTTTGCAGGTCGCGGCGGATGCCGAAAAGCATCTGGAACTCCAACTTCTCCTTGGGCAGCCCGATTTCCTCTGCGTGCTTCCTGGCAAACTCCACCCGCTTGGAATCATGGCTGGCAATTGCGGCAATGGGCGGCCAGGCGACATTGGCATTCACTGCAACCGGAGCCGACAAGCTGGTATGCAGCATCCTGTCGGCAAGTCTATCGAAAGAAGCATCGACATCTGCCTTGCGCGGATAAGCACGGTCGGGCGGTTCCATGTAGGCTCCCTTTACCAGGCGGATCGGCGTTTGTTCCTCCAGCAGCGCAACCACGTCCGCATCGCTTCTATATAAATAGGATTGAATGACAACGCCCACGTTGTCGAATCTGGCAGAACGCATTTGCCGGCAGAGCCGCAGCGTGGGTTCCACCCAATCGGAGTCCTCCATATCAATACGCACAAAAAGGCCGAGGGGTTGAGCGTGCTCCAGGATTTTTTGCAGATTTTGCCTGCAGATTTCTTCATCCAGTTTCAATCCGATTTGAGTTAGCTTGATCGATACACTGGATTTTAGGCTGTTTGTCGAGATGGCATTCAGGGTGTCCAGGATTTGCTGTGCGGCGAAGGCCGCGTCACCCGCGTTGGCAGTATGTTCACCGAGCAAATCCAGGGTGGCCAGCATGCCGGCCTCGTTGAGTCTTTTGACTGCAGCAATGGCTTCTTCCAACGTTTCGCCGGGAACAAAGCGGCGAGCGGTGCGCCTGGCGAAAGGCAGGCGCATCACGATGCGCCGGGCCCAGGCGGCCTTGGAAAGATAGATCAGGAGACTGCGCAGCATGGAAAATGATCCTGTATCGACATTATCTGGAACCGCGCGTCAGCTAAGTGCAAGGGTAATAAAACTCCTTCGCTGCGCTCAAGGAAACGGATTTGTGGCATCTCAGCAAGATTGCTCGGCTGTGATGATCCTTCGCGACGGAAGAAATGAGCCTTGCTCATTTCCTCCTGCTCAGGATAGCACGATGCCCCGGTTGGGGATTCATGGAACCCTAATGCGCGGATTCTAGCATGGAAAAGGCGGGTGATATACTCGCGCAGCATTTCTCCGCATGACCTTCCGCGTTCGTACACGATCTTCTTTCACGCGCTGGATATCGAGCGTTCTTCTGATCGCTACGGTTGTCCTGCTCACATTGCAACTGATTATTTATAGTCGCAATCGCGCAAACTTCCCCGCAGGATTAGTTATCGCAGAAGTTCCCGTGGGCGGCATCAGCCGCCAGTCCGCCGCCGAACGACTGCTGGAAGTGTACAGGTTGCCGGTTGAACTCCGCTACGACGACCAGATCATCCTGATGGATCCTGGCGTGGTCGATTTCAGGCTCAATCTCGAAAGCATGATCGCCGCCGCCGACCTGCAGAGGACAGGGTCATCATTCTGGGGCGGATTCTGGGACTACCTGTGGGGAAATACGTCCAATCCGCAGGAAGTTCCCCTGGTCGCCGGCTATTCCGAAGCGCTCCTGCAAACCTATTTGCAGGAGCAGATCGCCTCGCGCTACGACAAGCCACCGGCGCCGGCCCAACCGGTTGCAGGCACCACGCAGTTTGCGGCGGGAGAACCAGGGACCACGCTTAATATTGAAAGAGCCGTGGCAGATATCGAAGCGGCTTTGTTTTCGCTCAGCAAGCGCAGCGTCAACCTAACCGTTCAGCAGACAGGCGCCTCGCGGCCAAATCTGCAAAATCTGCAAGTGCAACTGCAGCAGATCATCGATGTAGCTGCATACGACGGATTGGCGGATATCTACTTCCTTGACCTGGCCAGCGGGCAGGAACTGCATTTTGTTTATGAACTGGGGCGCAATCTTCCCACCGAGCCCGATGTAAATTTTTCCGCGTTCAGCATCATCAAAATCCCCATCATGATTTCCATCTATGCGCGCCTCGACGAGCAGCCAAATGAGGCGACGCGTGACCTGCTGAACGAGATGATTATTCAGTCCTACAACGAACCTGCCGATTTGCTGATGGGATCGATCATTCACGCGGACCAGGGGCCATTAAGAATTACTGATGACCTGCGCCAACTAGGTCTGGAAAACACCTTCCTTGCCGGTCAGTTCTACGTGGGGGCGCCGTTGCTGGCCGATTTCCAGACGCCTTCCCGGGAACGTGCAGACGTTTTCACCGACCCTGATCCCTACAACCAGACCACCCCCGTGGATATTGGCATGCTGCTGGCCGACCTCTACCAGTGCGCGGACACCGGGGGGGGAGCGCTTGTAGCCGTGTTCGCGGAGCGGATCACCCAGGCTGAGTGCCAGGATATGTTGAATATCCTCAGCTTGAACCGGATTGGGATCGTTCTGGAAGGCGGTTCTCCCGAGGACACAAGAATCGCGCATAAACACGGCTGGGCAAATGATCCAGTTACGGGCGTGATCAACACGATGGGCGATGCGGGGATCGTGTTCACACCGAGCGGCGACTACGTGGTGGCCATTTTCCTTTATCATCCCGTGCAGCTCATCCCCGAACCCAGCATCAGTCTCATCGAGACATTGGCCGAAGCCATTTACAACTATTACACGCTCCCCGATCGGGATTTCTGAGCAACCCATCCCTGACCCTTCCCCTTTTTCAAGGGGAAGGGTGACTTTACTCGGCCCGGGAGTATTACTAAATAAGGAAGGATAATCGCCAGGCGTTCCTCCACCCATGGCAGAGCTAACCATCATCCTAATCGGGCCAATGTGTGCGGGAAAAAGCACCGTGGCCAAGCTGCTTGCGGAAAGTCTGGGCATCGAAAACTTTGCGGTAGACGACCACCGCTGGAATTATTACGAACAGACCGATTACGACAAAGCGAAAGCGGCCCGCATCATCGAAGCTGAGGGGATGGTGGCGCTGTTAAACTACATGAAACCTTTCGAAGCCTTTGCGGTCGAAAAGATCATGGCGGAGAAATCGAATTGCGTGATCGATTTCGGCGCGGGGCATTCCGTTCACGAGGACGAAACATTATTCAAACGAGTAAGGGATGCCCTTTCCCAGTGCCAGAACGTGGTCCTTCTGCTGCCATCAGCAGATTTGGACGAATCAACACAAATTCTGAACGCACGGTTCACGGAACTTCTGCAGCGAGAAGTGGGCAGCGTGGACCCAAACTTGCTCGACCTGAATGAACACTTTGTGAAACACCCATCAAACCATACGCTGGCAAAACTCGTCGTGTACACAAATGGCAAGTCTCCAGATGAAACCGCCAACGAAATCATTGGGCGCGTTCAGCTTAAAGGGCGGAAGGACGATTAGGGCAAGTTATAATCATGATCAATGCGCCCGTAGCTCAATGGATAGAGTGCCTGACTTCGAATCAGTAGGTTGGGGGTTCGAGTCCCTCCGGGGGCGCACGAGGAAGCCAGGGGAGCTTCTCCCAAAAGACACCCCGAAACCCTGTTTCGGGGTGTCTTTTGGGATTTGTCATCCAATCTAGGGTAGGTCTTCGATGCGCCTTTCTCGCGAACTTCTGTTCAGCCGGGACACACAGAAGCTGGAATTGCTGCACACTCCAATCCGGGATCTCGACGTTTCTCTGAAGGAGGGTGTGCTGGGCGAGTCAATCGCGACCGTGGATGACGACTTGCGCCGGCTGCGCTTCCGCCATCTGCACCCGAACTACTATCTCTCCAACGGGTATGGGGTTGTGGCGGGGACTACCAACGTGGCGGTGTCCTTTTTCGATACCTCCGAGCTTCTGCGGGAGCTGGAG
>JBOGUK010000112.1:0-2121 GCA_050695915.1 Anaerolineales bacterium | reverse complement strand
GCCTTGAGTTCATCGGTATTGAACCACATCGGATCGGTCCATGTTGGAATGAGTAATCTTGGTGCAACAAATGCCAGCATTGCAACGAACGAAATAACCGCCACCGACTTCAGTTCCTCCTTCTCTCGCCAAGCTGTAGCAAATAAGATTGGAAGTAATATCAATGGAGTTTCCCTATTCAAAAGCCCAATTACAAGAATGAAGCCTAATTCGATAAACCGCTTTTTCCACATCGCCAGTAATCCGGCAGAAAGGAATAACACATTCAAAATATCAATTGTTTCAATGACCGATGGGCCCTTAATGAAGGAAAGCAGGTATCCGAACATTGCGTCAAACAGAAGAACACCGGAGAACGATTGGAGCCTGTCAAAAAAGCATCGAAGGTATTTATAGAGAAATACTTGGGCTCCAAATAGGAAAGAAATTTTTAAAAAAAAGTCAATCGAAATAAGGTCGAATGAAGTGATTCGATTGATTCCCCAGATAAGATAAGGAACAAACACCCGGTACACATACGGTCCCGGAAAGAAACGAAAAACTACTCCCTGCCAGTAATATACAAACCGTTCTGATATTACGACATCTCGGGCCACTGATTCCAGGTCGATCGGGGCCCGGTCCGCAAGCGCGATCAGGAATGCAAGGCTTGCAAAAAGAATCAGGACGTAACGATTAAAAGAATTGCTCTTCTCTTTCCGCGCCCTTTTCCTTTTCATCAATCGGGAATTAATCCTGCGGGGTCGGTTCCGCCGCCGCGGCAGGGTCGCCAGCCGGGGGCTGCATCTGCACGCCAGGGCGCGGCGTGCTTGCAAGACGCATCAGGCGCCTGCGCTCGAGGGGCAGCCGGGCGGCGTTGTTGGCAAGCGATAGCCATTTGCGAGCGTTCAGGGCGTCGCCGTTGGTCACCTGGCGCCAGGTTTTGCGCGCCCGGTATTCGCGATGCAGCGTGGTGTGCAGTTGGCGGTAGAACTCGGTGCCGAAAGGACCATCGTACATCATCGCCAGGTCATTCGAATCCGTCCAGTTCTGCTTGTCACCAAGTTGATCTTTAACTGCGTTGTGAAACTTTGTTCCAGGAAGCGGATACGAAACCGACATGCCGATGTCGTCCGGCTGGCAATCGCGCACCATCTGCAGGGTCTTCTCGATATCTACCAGCGTCTCGCCCGGGTAACCGAACTGGAGGAAGAATCCCACTTTCAGCCCAGCTTCATGCAGCCGCCGAGCCGCCTCATAGATCTGCTCGACCTGGGTTCCCTTCTCCATAGCATCCAGGATCTTCTGCGATCCCGATTCCGCCCCGATCCAGGTGATCTGGCAGCCAGCCTTCTTCAGCGCTTTGATCTCCCCGGGCTTGAGCAGCAAGTCGGCACGGTTCAACGACTTGAACGGGATTTTCGCATCCTGCTGCTCCACAAGCTCGGCGAAGCGCGCAATCCAGCCTAGTTTCAGCCCCATGATGTCGTCGACAAACCAGATATGGTCAGGATGATATGCGTGCTTGAGCCACTTCATCTCCGCCACAACATTCTCGGGGCTGCGGGCGTTGTAGCGCTGCCCCCAGATGGGCTTGGCGCACCAGTTGCAGTGGAACGGGCAGCCGCGGGTGGTCACCATGTTCATCGAGTAATAGCCATGCCGCTTCATCCAGATTTCGCGATAGCGCGGCACGTCTATCAGATCCCACGCCGGAAACGGCAACGCGTCCACATCGCTGATATCCGGGCGCCGTGGGTTGGCGACCACGCGGCCGTCGACCTTGTACGCCAAGCCCAGGATGGCGGAAATATCTGGACCCTTACGGCTCAGCGATTGCATCAACTCCCCTAACGTGTGCTCCCCTTCCCCAATCAGGATAAAGTCCGCGCCATGTCCTAGATAGGCGTCCAAATGATCGCTGGCATCCGAGCCGCAAACGATCACCGTGCAGCCGCGCGCTTCGGCCATTTCAGTCATCGTGAAGGCCGCCTCGCGCATGCGCAGCAGGCACATCTTGGAAAGATAATTGAAGTTGTCTTCGTAGATAATGGCATAACGTGGCCGCTCTTTATCGAGCGCGGCCGCCCACTCGTCCTCGGATTCTGCCAGCATGGCATCGAAGAGCGCCACGTCATAGCC
>JBOGUK010000111.1:0-2971 GCA_050695915.1 Anaerolineales bacterium | reverse complement strand
CCAGTCCCATGAAACGGCGCGCTTTGGCTTCTCCCTGCGCCGTGGCGATCTGCCAGCCGGCGAAGTTGCTGCTGCCCACGTAGATCACTTTGCCTTCCTGCACAAGAACTTCCATTGCCTGCCAGATTTCCTCCCATGGAGTGCCGCGGTCGATGTGGTGCATCTGGTACAGGTCGATGTGATCCGTTTGCAGGCGGCGCAAGCTTTCTTCGCAGTGGCGCCGGATATGGTAGGCGGAAAGCGTATGTTTTTCGTTAGGCCCGTTGCCCATCGTGCCGTAAACCTTGGTGGCGATCACCACCTTCTCGCGGCGCCCGCCGCCCTGGGCGAACCAGCGGCCGATGATCTGCTCTGTGACTCCTTCGCCGCGTTTCCAGCCGTATACATTGGCTGTATCGAAAAAGTTGATGCCAAGCTTGTTGGCTTTGTCCATAATGGCGAAACTATCTTTCTCGGTGGTCTTCGGGCCGAAATTCATCGTGCCCAGGCACAAGCGGCTGACCTCCAGGCCGGTCCTGCCTAGGTGAACGTAATCCAAGGCTTACTCCTTGTTGAAGAATTTGAAGGTGGCCTGGCCGCGCGAAAATATCGGACTTCTTTGGCCTGGATTGATTGAAGCGAAATACAGGTAGATCGCGTCCACGGCCAGCGAGGCCGTCATGGCGACCGCGGCTACCTGGATGCCAGGCAGCCGCCAGTAGACGCCGGCGGTCAACACCGCGCTCAACGTGACCAATTCCAGGAACATCGCTACGGCTTGCGGGCGCGTGGTGCGTTGCGCCGTGAGCTGTCCGCGCGAGTTGGTCACGAAAGCCATGATGAACGGAATGAGAACAGCCAGCGCAAGTCCTTGAGTCGATAGCGCCGCCAACTGATCGTCGACACCCACCAGGGTTCCAAAATAGAAATTGGCCAGCGGGGTAAGGCTCACTAGGGCCAGCAGTGCGCTGAGGATCAAGCCAACTGTGAGACTGAACCGGCTGAGGGCGGCGCGGCTGCCGCGCTCCTCGTTCAAGGCGATGACTACCTCGGGGAAGGCCATTTCGGGCGCGCGTGACATGAAGATCAAGCCGCGCATCAACGGCCAAGCTGCAAGCGCCAACTCGGGCTCCGGGCCGCGGGCGAGGGCGGCGGAAACGATGGGTTGAGTAAAAAGGAATAGCAGGCTGCTGGCCGCCAGCGGCCAATGGAAGCCGACCAGCTCTCTGTAGCTCAGGGTGGGGAAATTGATTTCCCGTTTTTCCTCGTAGAACCGTTCGCGTACCACAGAGGCGGCTGCCGCCTGAGCGAACGCTGCCTCGGCAAGCACACCGATGCTGAGCGCCATCGCGCCGACCGCGATTCCCGGCATGTCGGTAAAAATCGCTAAAAGGGTGGCCGATCCGGCGGAACCCAGCAAGCGCACAATGGTTCCTTGGCCCACGGAGCGGCTGCGCCCGTAGCGGATCAGGATGCCCTGCTTGAAGCGGCGCCAGGCGATGGCTGCGCTCCAAAACAGCATCAGTTTCAGGCCAAGCTGCACCGGACCAAGCAAACTCGACGGTACGCCCATCCAATCCATTACGACCAGGTCGAATAACGGCGTCCAAGCCAGGAGAAATTGCAGCACAGTGGTGGCAATGATCAGATGCAGCGTAAAGCGGCGGATCATCAAATAATTTTGGCGGCTGCGCGCTAGCGCCGTGCTGGTGGCCAAGAGCGAGATCACCGGGCTTTCGATGGTGATGCTCAGCGATGCTGCCAGACCGAAGGCGGCAATCATGCGCACTGAGTCCTCCAGGCGCGCCAAGGCGGCGCTGATATAAGGGCCTTCGATGGCCATCAAAAGCCAACTGGCCGCCAATGGCAGCCAGGTGATCAAAATTCTTTTTTGCGAGAGGGTGGGGGAAGGGTTGCTCGCTTCGATGCTCGCCATGCGGAAAGTCTACCATGCAGGATTTACACGTTTTTACGCAGAAAGTGTGAGTCGTTATCTTTTTCTTTCGCAGCAAAGACTTCTCGCGATAATTCTGTAGGGGAGGGTCTTAGACCCTCCCCTACGGTTCTCGCGATAAAAGGCCTCATGCGATAAAAAAACCCAACTGCCATTAGAATCTGAATCCCGCTTCTATGCTTTTTAATCACAGTTCTGGCATCCTCATGCACGTCACCAGCTTGCCGAGTCCCTATGGGATCGGTGATTTCGGCCCGCAAGCTTACGAGTGGTTGGATTTCCTCAAGCAGTGCCGCGTGCGCTGGTGGCAGGTGCTGCCGCTGGGACCGACCGGATACGGCGATTCGCCTTACCAATCCTTCTCGTCCTTCGCCGGGAACCCGATTCTGGTGAGCCCGGAGTTTATGGAACGCGATGGGTTAATAGATAGCGAAGACCTGCTCCCGGGGCTTTCGTTTTCGCATCAGCGCGCCGAATTCGACAAAGTGATCCAGTGGAAACGCAGCCTGTTTCAAATCGCATTTTCGCGCGTCGATGAAATCCCGGATCTGAAAAGGGAATTCGACCAATTTCGCGACGAACAAAGACAATGGCTGGACGATTTCACACTTTATATGACCATTAAGAGCCAGGAGAAACTGCGCCCCTGGAAAGATTGGCCAACGGCCCTCCGTGACCGGGAACCCAAGGCCCTGGCTGCAATCAGGAAGCAGCAAGCTGCGACGATTGATTTCTTTTCGTTCGAACAATTCCTGTTCTTCAGGCAGTGGCATGCTCTCCGAGAGCACATGACGGAGGTGGGCATCCGCGTGATCGGCGACCTGCCGATCTATGCAGCCTACGACAGCGTGGATATATGGTGCAATCGCGAATTGTTCGAGCTGGACGAACGCGGGCAACCCTTGCGGGTTGCCGGTGTCCCGCCCGACATGTTCACCGCGACCGGGCAACTGTGGGGAAATCCGCTTTATCGTTGGGATCGGCACAGGGCACAAAGCTACCAATGGTGGCAGGCGCGTCTGCGCGCTGTGTTAAATC
>JBOGUK010000110.1:0-21113 GCA_050695915.1 Anaerolineales bacterium | reverse complement strand
GTTCGAGAGTCATCTTCTTCCAGCCGGGCTCGTGTCCGTCGTATAGTTCTGCACCCTCTTTGGCATAAGCGACCTTGAGGGCTTTCTTCAATTCGCCTTTCCCCTTGTAGGGGAATAGATTGGGTGCACCGGTGAGCACCGTATGCTCAACCTGACCGTCAAACAGTCGGCAGAGCACAAGACGATCGGCGTTCGGGTGGGGCATCACTTCCCTTACTTCGCCGACCACAATCTTTTCGCGATCCCAGGCTAGTCCGCTCAACTTGGCAACCTGCAGCCCTTTCGGGATTGTGAGCCCTATATATTGAATTTCCTCTACCTCGAGGCCGGCGAGGGTGAGCCTTTGGGCCAATTCCTCGACGGAAATTCCGTCGAGGTTGACAAAATCCTTCAGCCAGGAAACAGGAACTCTCATGAGAATTGCTCCAGGAAGCGCAAATCATTGCGCCAGAAATAGCGGATATCTTCAATGCGGTAGTGCAGCATGGTGAGGCGTTCGGGGCCCATGCCAAAGGCGAAACCGGAATAGATTTCGGGGTCATAGCCGCCGTTGCGCAAAACCGTGGGGTGCACCATACCGCTGCCGAGGATCTCCAACCAACCGGAGTGCCTGCACACGGAGCAGCCCACGCCCCCGCAGACAAAACATTCCACGTCCATTTCGGCGCTGGGTTCTGTGAAAGGGAAGTGCGAGGCGCGGAAGCGTGTGCGCACGTCGGAATTGAAGAAGCGACGCGCGAAATCGGTGAGCGTGCCCTTTAGATCACCGAAGGTGATGTGCTTACCCACCGCGAGCCCTTCCACCTGCGTGAACTGTATTTCGGAGCGCGCAGTGACCTGCTCGTAGCGATAGCACATCCCCGGCAGGATGATGCGGACGGGCGGAGGATCTTTCGGGTTAACCGTGGAGGCCTCACGCATTGCGTGGATCTGACCAGCTGAGGTATGCGTGCGTAAAAGGAGCGGGTTCTCCTTATTACCTCCTTTGATATAGAAGGAGTCTTGCATCTCGCGCGCGGGATGGTTGGGAGGGAAATTCAACAGTAAGAAATTGAATTCGTCTGTTTCGACATCGCGCGAGCGATACACCTGGAATCCCATCTCAGCAAAAATCGCGGTAATGCGGCGCAAGGTTTGGGTGATTGGATGGAGACGGCCGAGTGGCACCGGGCGGCCTGGGAGTGTGACATCAAGTCTTTCTTGTTTGAGTGATCGGTCCAGTATGATTTGCACCAGCGCGCCGCGGCGTTCCTGATAGACTGCTTCCAAGGTATTTTTTATTTGATTGGCGCGCCGGCCGACCGCCGGGCGTTGTTCGGCCGCAAGGTCGCTCAGCTTCTTGAGACTTTGCATCAGATGCGAGTTTCGTCCAAGGAAACGCGTGCGCCAAGTTTCCAGTGCAGCCTCATCTTGCGCTTCCTGCACAGCGCTCTCAGCCTCACGATAAATCTTTTCAAGTTCTTCCAGCATGCAATCTCCTTAAACAAAAACACCCGATCCACTTGGGACGGGAGTTGCCCGCGGTACCACCCAACTTGGCGGCGTTTGCCGCCCACTCCACCCAACGGCCTTGCGGCGATTGGCGTCTCCAGTAACGTGGAGAGTACGTATCGGACTACTATGCCAGATGGCAATTCACCCGGTTGGCTCGAGAGGGAACTTCGACGGTTTTTCGCAGAGCGGGGCTTTCAGTCTTGGCCCGGCCTCCCTGACAGCTATAAACCGCCTACTTTCCTCTGTCACAGCTTTCTGTTGTGGGACTATTATCCGTAAAAGGAAAGGGGTGTCAAGTCTCTTCGGTAAGCAGCTGCTTTAAGCGCGGGTGATTGGCATACACGCCCCGGTATCTCACAGGTAACAGAGCGGCGATACGACACATAATCTCGTCTGTAGCCTGTTCCATCGCCTTTTCGCGGTCTTTCGTCTTATCCTGCACAAGATAGAACGGCTTGCCAATGCGGATCCCGATTTGAGGGCGAGTGAGCCGCAGCCAGCCCCTGGGAACTTTTTCGGTGCCCGTAATGGCGCCTGCCACTACTGGCGCCCCTGTCGACAACGCCAGGTAGGAAGCTCCTTCTTTTGCGGGAATCAATGCTCCGGTGGGGCTGCGGGTACCTTCGGGTGCCAGGCCGAAGAGACGACCGTCTTTGAGCGCCTGTATGGCTTTGCGAAGAGCCTGCATATCCACGTTTTCGCGATCAATCCAAATCCCGCCGAGGCTGTTCACGAAATATGAAATGAGGGGGTTTTTCGTATGCTTGTCTGCGACCCATCCGGTTACATCGGTGCGGCCCGCGCCCACGTATCCAAGCAGAGGGTCCAGCAGGCCCAAATGATTGATCGTAAAAATAACAGGGCCTTCCTTTGGGATATTCTCCTGGCCAGTGATGCTTACCCTCGAGATGATGCGTAGCAATCGAGATCCGAGCGAAAGAACGGTGGAGGGTTTCATCGAATGAACGGGCATTGTAACGCGAGGTAAGGCACTGAATTTCAAAACCGATACTGTATAATCTTGCGCGCTTTGCCCTGAGAAAGGGCATTTTCATTCCCTGTGAAATTGCTCCCCGTTGGTTTTATGCGAATATCTCTATGGTTTGCCGCCGCCCTTTTGTGGCTGGCTGGTTGCAGTTTGGTCCAAGGTACGGGTTTGCCAACCACCGAATCATTGCCCCCCGTGCAACAGGTGACGCCCACGCCGCCCGCAATGATAGCCATCGTGAACGGCGAGGGCATCCCAAGCGACATGTACAACGCGAGCCTGGGCCGTTTTATTGCCGCTCAGAACCAAACTGGCACGCTTTTGGCAACGGATGATCTTCAGTCCACGGTCCTCAACGACTTAATCGACCGGTTGCTACTCGCCCAGGGGGCGCGGGAGGCAGACTTCAGTCTTACGGATGAGGCGCTGGACGAACGAGTCGCCAAGGTCATCGAGGAGGCTGGCGGTCAAGAAGCATTTGGCCGATGGATGGCATCGCAGGGTTACACAATGGAGACGTTTCGAGAGGAACTGACTTTGGAGATCGAAGCTGCCTGGATGCGAGAACAGATCGTGAGCGACGTGCCCACGAGCGCCGAGCAGGTTTTGGCGCGGCAGGTGCTTTTGAACGAATCCTTTCAGGCAGAAAGATTATTCGAACAACTGGAAGGTGGTACTTCGTTCGAGCAGATCGTGGTCAACAATGACCCGCAGCGATTGGGCACGCTTGGATGGTTCCCGCGAGGAACCTTGCTGCAAAAGGAAGTTGAAGATGCCGCCTTTGCGCTGCAGCCGGGCGAGTACAGCGAAGTGGTGGAAACAGAATTAGGTTTTCACATCATCGAAGTATTGGATCGGGATCCGGACCGTCCCCTGAATCCGCAAGCCATTCTTGCGCTGCGGCTAAAAGCCTTGGAGGATTGGTTAGAGGAGCGGCGCGCGCAATCCACGATCGAAATCTTCATTCAATGAATGCGGCTCATATAAAATAAGGCGACATGTTGGACGAATTTGATTTTAGAGAAGAGCAAGCAAAGCAGCCCGGCAAATTTGGGCCGGTAGTTTTGAATCTCGCCAGTCTGATCACGCTGCTGGCTTCGCTGTGCGCGGGAGGCTACGCCACCCAAATCTTTCTGGATCCACAGAGCAGCCTGAACCCATTCCCGCCCGCAGCGACCAGCATTCCTTCGGCGACGCCAGAACCGCCAACGCCAGAACCTACACCTACGTTTACGCTGGAACCATCGCCCACAGTGGATGAAACCGGAGGCTTTTTCCAGATCCAATCCGGGAGCCCGATCGCCCTGGATTCTTCGATTTTCTACCCGGAACTCGCGTGTAACTTTTTAGGCGTACATGGGCAAGTATTTGGCCTGGACTTCGCGCCAATTGCCAATCTGCGCGTGCGCGTGACAGGAACACTCAACGGACAAGCGATCGATACGGTTGGGCTAACGGGCACCGCCACTCAATACGGCAGTGGCGCCTATTACGAGATCAGGCTGGGAGAGGCCCCCGTTGCGTCAAACAACGAATTGCAGATCGTGGTTGAAGACAAGGCAGGAACCAGCGTTTCCACCCCGATAAGTTTCAGTACTTTCGATAGCTGCCAACAGAACCTGATCCAAATCAACTTCAGCGAACAACCATAAGAAAGTTACTGCTTTCGCAGGGCTTTCACTAATTCAGCGCAGACCAAGACCACCTGCTCTTCGGTCATCACGCCGGAAAAGGGCAAAGCCAGCCCGCGGCGCCCGAGATCTTCAGTGACCGGGAAGTCGCCCTCACGGTAGCCAAACCGTTCAGCCATGTACGGCTGCAAATGGATGGGTGTGAAGTATGGGCGGCTCGGGATGCCGGCCTCCTCCAGGTCCGCGGCTATTTTGCGGCGGTCCAGCTGAGAAGCAAGGCGAACCACGTAGACGAACCAACTCATTTTCGTCGTTGATTCAGCAATGTGCGGAGGCTCGATGCCATCCATGGAATCGATGCGTTGTGTGTACCAATCGGCTACTTTCTGACGTTTTGCCAGCAGCTCGTTCAACCGCTGCATCTGCGCGTTGCCGAGGGCCGCGCTCATTTCCGTGATGCGGTAGTTGTAGCCAAGATGAGTGTGCTCGAGCCAGGTATCGCCAGGAGCGCGGCCCTGATTTCGGAGGGAGCGCATGAAATCTGCAGCAGCGTCATCGTTGGTGACAATAACACCACCCTCTCCAGTGGTCATCTGCTTATTTGGGTAAAAAGCAAAAACAGCGGATTGCCCGAACCTGCCGGCGAGCCGCCTTTTGTATTCGGCTCCCAGCGCTTCGCATGAATCCTCGATCAGCGTCAAGTTATGGTTTTGCGCAATCTTAGTGATGGCCTCGTAGTCGGCAGGTTGGCCAAATACATCCACGGCAAGAATGGCGCGTGGTTTGCGAGCTTCGGCTCCCTTTCTGGGAAGCCATTGTTGCGCGGCTGCCGAGCTGATCGACAAATCCTGCGCGGCTTTAGCCAAGCGCGCGGGGTCGATATTTCCTGTACGTTCGTCGACGTCGATAAAGATCGGTACGGCATTTTCGTAAAGCAAAACGTTACTTGAAGCTACAAACGAAAACGGCGTCGTGAAAACCAGGTCTCCGTGCTGAATGCCAGCAGCCCGAACGCCCAAGTGCAAACCCGTGGTGCCCGAGCTCACGGCGATGGCATGCCTGGCGTCAACGTAATCAGCCACGGATCTTTCGAAGGCCTCGGTGTGAACCCCCATGCTGAGCACGGGCGTGTCAAGGACCTGGGCGACCGCCGAGCGCTCCAGGTCCGTCAGATCCGGGGAGGACATGGGGATTTGATGTTTCATATCGAGAATTTCACAAACCCAGCGATTATCCCATACCCATTGCGATGAACAATCCAACAGCCAAAAAGGCACTGAAAAGAGCGCTGAGAAAATTCACCCAATCGTTAGTCAGCCAGCGCCATCCGCGGCGGTGAACCGTTTTTGTCCCACAGGTGTGCTCAGGGAAGCGTTCTGTTTCTTTTTTGCACGAAGGGCAGTAGTAAATCGCCTGTACAGTTGCACCCAGCAAGGAATCGACATAAGAGCCAACCAGCCCAATTATTGTGAGAGCGGAAACCGCAATAATCAAATTAGGAGGCTTAAGAAACAAACCCGCCAAGAGCGCGATGAGTAACGCGCCGCCAAGCGCGGCCAGGCTCCCGAGGAGCGAAATGCCTCCAGAAGTTCCACGAGGAACTTTTCGACCCGTGTTCACTAATCGCGGATTGGAAGGGCTCAATACCCCCAGTTCCGTTGCCCAGGTGTCGGCATTCACAGTTGCGAGCGCAGCCGCGAACGCCATCCAGGCCGCTGGGATGGAGATGAGTTCAAGAGCCAATCCAAAGACAATGAGTGCGGGGACTGCACCGTTCGCAGCCACTTGAGCCAAATCACGGCGGCCGCCTTTGGCGAAAGTCTCCATCACGGACCGCTTACGGTTTTCAAACAGGCGCGAAAGCGCGCTGGACGAAGCGAAGAACACCACCAATAAGATTGCCCAAGGTAGTCCGGCGAAGCCGAAGATCAATCCGCCTAAAACTGTTGCTGCAAGGACGCCGCTCGCGGTCAAAGCTCGCAGGTACCAGGCAATCCCAGAGAACAAGGCGCCGAGTCCTAATCCACTGAGCAAGCGGAGGGCTGAGTAACCGGCTGAAATCTCTAGCATGTGGATAAGTGGGAGATGCTTGTGGATTATTCTAAGTGGGCTGTGGATAGATTGCTATAGGCTAAAGAGAATTGCGATGAGAAAGAGCGAAGAGGTCACAAGACTCGCTCCCCATAACAGGGTGGAGGTTTCCGCACTCCTTTTTTCCTGGAAGAAAAGCAATCCCAGAAACAAATTTCCTACAAAAAAAAGAAGGCTCAATGCCGGCAGCAAGAAAAGCTGAACTCCGGCGACAGGTGGCAGCGGAAGTCCATCGGCGCCATAGCCAAGAGAAACGGATTCTAAGGTCGGAACGATCATACCAACGAGCAACAGAAGGCCCAGACTCACAACTGCGCCAATGATCAGCAAGCGGCGAGCGCGAGGTTCCGTCCATGCTTCAAACAATACGAACGAAGGAGAAACCGATCTGAAGGCAATACTGGTCAAACCACCCATCTCCGAAACCTTCTTACGGATTGAAATGTACTGCATTGGATCTTCTGGAGAAATGGCGTAGACCCGATCTTTTGTACCCAAGAGAACCAAATTGTCTCGATTAGAAGCTAAGAATTCGACGGCCCCGAGTTCCGCATCCTGGACCTCGCCAACAATGGCGCCCGGCCATACCCAGTCAGGAAAAGACAATGGATTTTCCAATTCTTCCACACGCGCAACGTCGACGATCTCATTGTGAGGAATATCCACTTGGCGCAGGCCCCAGCGCAAGCGAACCCCCTCCTTCGCAATCCAATAACCAGATTTCAACAGCCCAACCAATCGATAAAAGAAGAAAGCGGCGGGCAGGCTGAAACCGAGGGCGGCCACATAGAGCAAAATACCGCCCACGCCGGGAGGCTGGGAAATCGCGTAGAATATCAACGCCAAGGATGCAGAAGCGAGCAGCACCAGGATCAGGGAATGCAGAAAGACACCTTTTCTGCGTGGAGGATCGAAGCGAACAGGATAATTCACGAAACGACCGGGCAAGAACTGTTCTTATAGTATAGCTCTCGACAAAAAGCAGCTTTATTGCGTTCTAACTTGACCCTAGCTTTTGGCACATATACAATCCATAGCGTGTCCTCTTTACCAATCAAAACTGGAATTGATGAGCCAGAATCTATCGACTTCCCATTGGCCGACTGGATAAATACCCTTAGAAACCTGGGGATCGCGCGCCTAGCTGCAAACTTATTGGAGAGCGGCAGCTTATTTACTACCCTGGCTGCACAAAGTTTATATATGGGGCAACCCCTGCTAGAACCCTGGGTACCCCGTGACCGCGTAAATCAGATAGCTGCAATCCTCGAGGAACCAGAGGCGGGACGACAACTGGCCCGACTTCTAAGAGAAGAAGGGGAATGATGGAAGCTCTGCTCCTGCTTGGCGCTTTTGTTGGGTTGCTCGCTTATTTCTCAATACGCGGGAAAGATAATCCCGCCGATCCAGCACTAAGGCCGATCAAATCGTTGACTGATCTCAAACAGAGGATCGAATTAGCTGTCGAGGATGGCACGCGACTGCAGGTGAGCCTTGGAGCAGGCAGTCTGCTTGGCCCGCAGAGCGCGGCGGCCTTTGCCGGACTAACATTACTGCGCCAGATCGCCGATACGGCGGCGGACAGCGATCAGCCCCCGCTGGCCACTACGGGGGACGGCACATTGATGTTATTGGCCCAGGACACCTTGCGAGGAAGTCATAGGCGAATGAACATCGCCGGGCAGTACAACCCGCTGTCGGCACGGGTGACTGGGCTCACGCCTTTTTCTTACGCGGCTGGAGCAATCCCGCTCACGCTAGACAGGTCTATTTTGTCCAGTGCTTTAGTGGGGAGTTTTGGGAATGAAGCCGCCCTCTTCACTGCCGCCAGACCAGGTGATGAAACGTTCACGGTCGGCGGCAGTGATAGTTTAAGCACGCAAGCACTGCTGTTTGCTTCAGCGGATGCGCCGCTGATGGGGGAAGAAATATATGCGACCGGTGCATACCTGGGCGCAGGCCTCGCGCACAAGGCTAGCTTGCATGCCCAGGACATCCTGCGCTGGGTGATCATTTTTTTCCTGATCATTTATGCGTTATTGCCGTTGATCGCAGGCTCGTCGTAGCCATGTCCGTTCGAGCGCCGATTTCAACAGCCATTGCGATTGGAGTCGGGCTTATCGTCCTAGCCGCTTTATTCATTCCTGGCATGAACGAAATCGGCGGCCGAATCCTGGACTGGGCTGTTCTCCTGGCAGGGCTGGCCCTCGTGTTCGGTTTAGTGAATTTGCTACGGGTTCACTTGCGCAGAGTGCGAGAAGGAAAACAGCCCTGGTACAGCCTGGTCCTACTTATATCGATGAACGGCACATTTGGGATCACACTTTGGCAGGGGAGCAGAGCGCCGATTCCAAATTGGATTCTCCTGAACATGCAAGTGCCCATCGAATCAAGCTTAATGGCGCTCCTGGCCGTCAGCCTAACCCTCGCGGCCGCACGCCTGATGCAGAGCCGGCTCGACCTAATGTCCATCGTGTTTTTGGTGACACTTTTTGTTCTTCTGCTGGGCGCCGCGCCACTATTTGGCATTGAGCTGCCACTTTTCACACGCGTCATCAGCCCCTATATAAGCAACTTTTTATCCATGGCGGCGACTCGCGGTTTACTGATCGGAGTGGGGCTGGGCACCCTTGCGACCGGAGCCCGAGTTTTACTGGGTGCAGACCGGCCCTACGATGGATAGCACTTCAACTTAGAGATGCCGAATCGATCAGCACAGAATCCCAACAGTGATTTACCGGATTGGCTAAAAGAGTTACGCAAGCGCCAAGAGCAATCTTCACATCCTTCAGAATCAACTTCGAAGTCCGAGGAGCAGGAAATCCGGAAGGGGAAAAGTGCTCGGCCACTCAGTGACACACAGCCTCTTCCAAGAACCAGCAAACTTGCCAAGCGGCGAATCGGACAGTCAGAGGAGGACGAGGAGGTGGGCGGAAGCGAGGGGGCGGAGAGTCAACCGCTTCCTCATATTCCAGCTTTCAATGCAGGCGGAGATGAGAGCATCAGTCCTGGAGAACTTCCTGCCTGGCTGAAAGCGTTCAGGCCAGGAGCCGCTGCACCTGAAACGAGTGGGCGGGAAGCTTCGCCGGAGGGCGAGGAAACCGTAGGTCCTTTGGCTGGGTTGAGTGGAGTCTTACCTGCGGAACCCAGTGTGCTAAAAATTGGCAAAGTCCCATCCGCGACCGCCATTCTTGATGTCACTGAGCGGCAGCGGCGCCACGCGCAGAACCTTGAAAAACTAGTTGCTTCAGAATACCAAGCTGCGAGCGAAGAGCAAAAGGACGCAGAACGCAAGCCGCGAGTGCGAAATCTGGTTATGGCTGCGCTGCTTATCATTGCGATCTTGGTCCCCCTGGTAACCTCAGGTCAGAATACAAACCGGCCTGAGCTGGATGCGCTTCCAGAAGCCGCCAGCGTGTTCACTCTTATCGAAGAACTTCAACCCGGCTCTCCCGTTCTCGTGGTTTTAGAAGTGGAACCGGCGTTCTTTGGGGAAATCCATCCGGCAGTTACCAGTATCCTCAACCATCTTCTGGAAAGGCAGGCGCAATTAGTTTTTTTATCCACGCACCCGACAGGGCCCGCATTAGCAGACGAGTTGCTAGACGCGGCACCGTCAGCCAACCAACTCGTCGAAGGGGTAGATTACTTCAATCTTGGGTATCTGTCTGGTGGCATGGCGGCAATACGAAGTTTTTCAAGCAATCCACAAACTGCCGCACCCTCAGTGTTCGCGACGCTTAGCAGTCCCTGGAGCAACGAGACGCTAAACCAGATAGACAGCATTGGCGATTTTCCATTGATCATCATTGTTGGCGGCGATGCAGATAACGTTAGGAGTTGGATCGAGCAAACCACTGGCACAATTCATGAGGGCTTCCTGGCCGTGGTGAGCGCGCAAGCGGGACCGCTGCTTCGGCCTTTCCTCCAGAGCAATGCGGTGCCGTTGCGCGGCCTCGTAGCTGGAACCCAAGGTGCTGCTTATTACGAGAGGCTACGCGGTCATGCGCCTCGTGGAAATGGGTGGGATGCTTACAGCTACGGGCTCGGGGCCGTCACGATCCTTATTCTATTTGGCAACTTATCGAGCCGCCTGATGCAATTGCGCAGAAAGAAAACAGTACCGTTCGGGACCGAGCCCTAGTCCAATGTTCTCACAGGTTGGGCTTCTGGTTGCAGCATTGGTGACCCTGCTCACTCTATCCTATGCTTTCGGAGATAACCGATTCTTCAGGATCGTCCTTTATTTATTTGTCGGCGTGGCGGCTGGATACGCCGGGGCCGTAGCGATCGAAGATATTGTGCTGCCCTACCTGATTTTCCCCCTGTTCGACATACTTGTCGGAAATCCATCGATTGATCTGATTGAACTTTCCATCAGAGGATCGCTTAGCATCCTCTTGTTCACTAAACTCTTCCGGCGCACGGCGCGACTAGGTAATCCTGCAACGGCTTTTCTAACCGGCGTCGGCGCCGCTCTTGCAGTCAGCGGAGCAATACAAGGGACAATTCTCCCGCAGATCGCATCCGCCTCGGGAACTTTCAACGTGGCGGCGTTCCAGTTTGCGCTGCAAAGTGGGTACTACGGTGAGAGTATACAGATCATCCTGGAGGGGGTTGTGCTCCTTTTGGGCACCGTGAGCGCGCTGGCCTATTTCCATTTCGGGGCCAAAACGCGCGGGGCGCACGAACCCAGCCGCAGCGCGATCATCGAGACGCTGGCCTGGATTGGCAGTATTTTCATCGCTATCTCTCTGGCCAGCCTGTTCAGTGGCGTATTGCAAGCAGCGCTAGGGGCTCTGATCGAGCGAATTTCATTCCTCGTAGAAACTTTATCCCAATTATCAGCCGGTTTCTAAGTGAACACAGAGGTATCCAAGAAAAGCGTTTCTCTTTTGACCATTGACGTGGGCAGCGTAAACACACGTGCACACCTTTTCGACGCGGTCGAAGGACGATATCGATTCTTGGCAGGCAGCGAAGCCTTCAGCACAATCGGCTCACCTGCATTCGACCTAAATCTGGGAGTACTGGATGCTTTGCAACAGCTTGAGAGCATCACAGGAAAAACGCTGCTGAGCGAGCGCGGTTTACTCGTAACCACTGACCCTGATGATCCCGTGGGAGCTAACGCGGTGGTGACCACGTTTTCAGGAGGTCAGAGTATCAAGGTCGTGACTGTTGGTCTTCTTGAAAGCGTTTCACTATCAACAATCCGCAAGCTCATTAGCAGCGGATATTGTGAAATCATAGAAACATTCAGCCTGAATGACCGTCGACAATCGGAGGTCATCATCGACGCCATCTGTCAGAAACTCCCGGACCTAGTTGCCATTGGAGGTGGAACCAACCGAGGCGCCTCCAGATCCGTAATTCGCCTGGCCAATATATTGGCGCTTGCAGTCAGCCTGATCCCCAAGAAACAACGCCCCGATATCCTCTATGCAGGAAATGAGAATCTAAGGGAAGAAATCGACAACCTTTTTGGGGATCTGGCGCGGGTGCACTTTGCAGATAATGTTCGACCAAGCCTGCAGACGGAAAGCCTCGGGCCTGCACGAAAGGATTTGAA
This sequence comes from Anaerolineales bacterium, assembly GCA_050695915.1. Lineage (GTDB taxonomy): Bacteria > Chloroflexota > Anaerolineae > Anaerolineales > UBA11579 > JAMCZK01. Next base: position 9,337 of record JBOGUK010000110.1, on the reverse strand, counting down.
TCGTATCTTCTTTGAAATACAAACCCGTAAACTGGGCGGGCTACAGCAACTGAGCGAGATTTCTGGGGACCTTCTCTATCCAAACGCACATGCCTTCGGAAGGCTCGTGCGTTTCATGAGCACGGTGATCGATCCGCCAAAAGGCGCTCTCGGAGTGGACCTGGGCGCATCGAATACGAGCGTGGCCGCCGCGATCGCGGGAAAGCTGGATCTACGAGTCTATACGCGTCTGGGGATGGGCAAAGGTTTAAAAGGAATGATCGAGGAAACGCTGTTGACGCACGTAATGCGGTGGTTGGCCGTAGACCTTCCTGAAGACCGCGTTCTGGATTATCTCTACAACAAGCCGCTTATCCCTCAAAGCCTACCTACTTCCGCAGAAGACCTCGCCATCGAACAAGCCGCCGCGCGCCAAGTCTTGCGGACGGCGATGCGACGAAGTGTGACCATGTTCGACGCGGAGGCGATTTATCCTTTGCCGGGAAACATTCCCTGGTTCGACAGGATCATCATCAGCGGAAGCACCACCACGCGGGCGCCGCGCCAGGAGGACAGTCTCTTAATGATCCTGGACGGCATCCAACCTGTGGGTATCGCAACTGTCATCCTTGACTCGAACAATCTGGGCGCCGCCATTGGCGCAAGCGCCGATATCGATCCGCTGCTTTCGATCCAAGTGCTAGAAACCAACGCGTTTATAAATCTGGGAACGGTGATTTCTCCGACCGGATCCGCGAGAGAAGGCAACCCAGTTTTGCGAATTCAGATTCAAAAGGAGTGGCAAACCGCGGAAGTCGTGGAGGTGAAAGCAGGCGACTTACAAACGATCCCAATCGCGAACGGCGAAGTGGTCGACGTTTTTGTGCAACCGCTGCAGAATACTAACATTGGGCTCGGGAATGGACGCGGCGGCTGGATCCGGCGAGTCGTGGGCGGGCTTTTTGGCCTGATCGTTGACGGCCGCGGCAGGCCCATCCAGCTGCCAACTTCGATTGAACGACGGCAGAAAAAAATCCTGGCCTGGAACAATGCGCTCACGAAAACCTAACTGGCATCTTCTGTGCAACAACCCTTGAGGAAGCAATGCTTGCCCCGATAACCTTTGTGCAGCCATTGATCACGTTGCGGCGTCCGAGGCTGCTTCCGGTCGATGGGACCGTCCTGGTGAATATGGGCGACCGTGTCTCACCAAAAGATATTGTGGCGCGCGGAAATCTTTTCACCAAGCACATCATGTTGGATGCAGGTCACGCCCTGCGACTATCGCCAGCCGAGGCGAGCCAACTAATCCAACGCAATGTGGGCGAATACGTGGAAAGTGGTTCGATCATCGCTGGCCGTCGAGGAATCGGCGCACGGCAGTTGCGGGCGCCAATGAGCGGGAAAATTGCGGCCATCAGGGGCGGCCAAATCCTTTTACGGGCCGGCGAGGAAAGCCTCCAAGTGGAAGCTCGTATTCCCGGGATCATCACCGACATGGAACCCGAGCAAGGTGTCGTGATTGAATGCGTCTGCGCGTGGGTGCAGGCGATCTGGGGCAATGGAAGATTGGACGAAGGGCGCTTGCAAATCATTGGGGATGGGCCGACGCAGTCGTTGACCGCGGATCAGATCGACCTCAGTCAAAGGGGAGTAATCCTGGTGGTGGGTACTTGTGAGCAACGGCAGGCGCTCGACCTAGCCGCGCAGGTTCCCGCGCGCGGGCTAATCCTCGGAAGCCTGGCCACCCGGCTGCTGCCGATGGCGGAAAGTTTGCCATTCCCCATTGTCCTAACAGAAGGCTTCGGACGCACCGCGATGAACAGCGATGCCTTCAAATTGCTTTCCAATCACAACGGCCGGCAAGCGGCCATCAATGCCCAGAAGCTGGATGCGATCATCGGGGATCGCCCGGAAATCGTTATCCCGCTTGGAGAATCCGGGAAACCCCCTGAGCCTGTTCCGATACAGAGTTTTCGCATCGGACAGAATGTCCGCGCCGTCAGTGGAGAACTCAAAGGCAAGATCGGTGAGATCACTGCCCTTTTATCTGCATCCACTCAATACGACAGTGGACTTCGTGCTGCAGGAGCCGAGGTCTCTTTTGACGGCATAGGGCCGAGAAGCATTCCACTGGCGAACCTTGAGCTTCTAGGCTAAAACTAACCTCGCCAGGACCTCCAGCATGCTAGACGATAGCGATCTCCAATTCCCCGAGCAAACTCCTGCACCGGCGCCACGGCGCTCCGGTAACCGCAGTTTTTTGGTTGTCGCGGGGATCCTTGGGGCCATTCTTCTCCTGTCCCTGGTAGGAATCGCTGTCTACGCCCTCGTAATCCTGCCGGCTCAACAAGCGCAGGAGCCAGTGGTATCTTCGGCCCAGCAAACACAGACTGCAGTTGCTTTGGCCCTACAGGTTACGCTGACGTCTACAAACACCGCAACCACTGCCCCAACAGTCACGCGTACTCCAACCCGGACATTCACCCCCAGCAGCACGCCAGCCACGATAGACCCGGCTACAGCGACGGTCAACGCGCTACTTACATCCGCCGCGCTGGCTCAAACGCAAGCGGCTAATTCCACTGCTCCCACGGCCACATCGGGCCCGACCGCGACAGTCAGTTCGTTGCCACAAAGCGGTTTCGCTGAAGACGCAGGTGTTCCAGGCCTTTTGGCGCTCACCGCGATCCTACTATTGATCATATTTACTGCGCGGCGAGTGCGCACTCAAACTTAAGCAAAAAGACCTCGCTCTGCTGCGAGGTCTTTTTATCTCAGCAAGGCAACCACTCTATCTAAAACTATTTTGGCGACCTCTGTTTTGCTAATTAGAGGGGATTCCTGTTTGCCCCCGGCCTTATCCAGAATTACAACTTTATTGGTGTCAACCTCGAATCCGGAATTCTGCTTACTTATGTCGTTGGCGACGATCAAGTCCAGATTTTTGGCCCTTAGTTTTCCTTCGGCGTTCTTTAACAGCTCCTCGCTTTCTGCTGCGAAACCAACTACCACCCTTGGTTTGGCAGAATGACTCGCTATATTCAGAAGAATATCCGGATTTTCTCTGAGTTCCACCACAAGCGGCTTATCAGCCCGTTTGATTTTTTGAGCGGATGACAAAACCGGTTGGAAATCACCTACCGCCGCCGCCATCAGCAGGGCATCGATCCCGGGTAATTCAGCAAGCACGGCATCGAGCATTTCCTTTGCGCTCGTGACGTTCACTACTTTTGCTCCGACAGGTGCGGGGAGGGCGGTGGGGCCGGAGATCAACGTTACTGATGCGCCCATGTCCAGGGCCTCCTGCGCCAACGCGTAGCCTTGTTTTCCGGATGAACGATTGGTTATTACGCGCACAGGATCGATGGCTTCCTGGGTTCCACCAGCGGTAACCAGAATGCGGCGGCCGGAAAGCGCACCCTCGCGGCTCGTGAGCAAGCGGACATGACCAGCCAATTCCTGGGGCTCAACCATACGACCAAGGCCCTTCAATCCCGAGGCCAGGTGACCTTCAACCGGACCCACAATTTCAACATCTCGTTCTGCGAGAATTTTGAGGGTTGCCTGAGTTGAGGGGTGTTCATACATCCCTCCATCCATAGCCGGCGCCACAAGGATTTTCACGGAGGCTGCCAAAATGGACAGGGTGAGAAGGTTATCGGCGAAGCCTTGAGCCATTTTTGCGAGGGTATTTGCAGTAGCTGGGGCCACTGCAATCAAGTGAGCCTCTTTGCCCAACTGCACATGCAACACATGGCCTTGGGGACCCCAAAGATCATCATCGGTGAAAGCAGGCCGCCCGGTAAGTGATTGAAAGGCGAGCGGGGAGATGAATTTCCTGGCGGATGAAGTTAACACCGTATCGACTTCCGCGCCCAGTTGGGTCAATGCAGAAGCGAGTTCAACAGCCTTATAGCAAGCGATCGATCCGGTTACACCTAGAAGAATACGCTTTCCAGACAGCGGCATGAACATTACTTGTTCAGCCCCCAAATAATGTGCAAACCGTCTAAGGTCAGCCAGGGGGCCAAAATCTCAATCACCTTGGTCTCGCGTGCCAGTAATTCGCCCAGCCCACCCGTGCCAATCACTTTCATATTCGGGCCGAGTTCCTGCCGAAAGCGGCCAACGAGCCCTTCCACCAGCCCGACGTAGCCAAACAGGATGCCAGCTTGCAACGCATGAGTTGTGTTGCGTCCAATTACGCTTGGCGGGCGTTGCAGATCAACGCGCATCAGTTTTGCGCCGGCCGAGAACAAAGCCTCAGCGGCAATCCCAATTCCGGGGGCAATGGCGCCTCCCAGATAGTCCCCCTCCGCAGTAATGGCGTCAAAGGTTGTGCCTGTGCCGAAGTCCACGACGCAGGCCGGACCGCCATACAGGTGTTGAACAGCCGCTGCGTCCACGATGCGATCGGCGCCTACGGCTTTCGGGTCTTCGTAGAGAACCCGCACGCCGGTTTTTACTCCGGCGTCCACAACGAGCGGATCCCTTTGTAAGTAATTACGGCAGGCTTCGACCACTTTTCCCGTTAATGGTGGAACTACTGAAGCTAAGCATATTCCGGTGAGGGCATCCACAGCAACCCCTCCATGAGCAAACATGTCAATAAACTGCAAACCGTATTCATCAGACATGCTGGCATGATTTGTGGCTATGCGCCAATGGGGGCCCAATGTTTCACCCTCGTACAGACCGAGAGTTATGTTGGTGTTGCCTACGTCGATAGCTAAAAGCACAAGCCCTCCTATCCCAAAAGGATGTTGTCAATCAGGCGAGTTTTGCCGATAAAGACAGCAAGGGACAACAAGGCGTGGTCAACCACTTGATCAAGCTCCTGCAAGGTTTCTGGGTCAGCACAAGAGGCGTATTGCAGTTTAGCCAGGGGTTCAGAGGCGATGGTCTCGCGCATGATCGTCCGCAAAGCATCGCTGTTTCGTTCACCTTTGGAGAAAGTCGTTCTGGCTTTCTCCAAAGCTCGATAGAGAACCTTTGCGGCGCGACGTTCATCCGCGTTCAAATACGTATTACGGCTGGACATGGCCAAGCCATCCGGTTCGCGAACCGTGGGGCAAACGACGATCTGGATCGGGAAATTCAAGTCGCGGGTCAATTGCTTGATCACGGCGACCTGCTGAGCATCCTTCTGGCCAAAGTATGCGAAATCAGGCCCAACTGCAGTGAAAAGCTTTGTTACAACCGTAGCTACACCGCGAAAGTGATGCGGGCGCGCCGCGCCTTCTAGGGATTCGCTGACCCCTTCAACACTGACCCAGGTATTGAAACCCGTGGGATACATGACCTGCGGTGTCGGCAGCCAGACAAGATCAACTCCAGCTTTTTCCAGCTTCTCCAGATCGCCCAGGATGTCGCGAGGATATGCAGAAAGGTCTTCACCGGGGCCAAATTGCGCGGGGTTGACAAATATGCTGGCGACTACCGTTTCACATTCCATTTTCGCCAGGTCCGCCAAAGAGATATGGCCATCGTGAAGAAAACCCATCGTGGGAACAAACCCTAGAGGTTGAGGGAGGGTTTGGATCGTGCGGCGCAGTTCTTCAAGTTCAACGACTTGTTTCACGATACGCTTTCCATTGCGCCAACCAATTTCCACATTATGTCGTTCACTGGAGTAGCAACTCCTACTTCATGACCTGCATTGACCACCGCACCACAAATCGAATCAATTTCCGTGCGCGCTCCACGACGAATATCTTGAAGCATGGACGAGACGTTAGCGGAGGTGGACCGAGCCACAGCCTCTGCGGATTCAACAGGATCTTCAAACTGAAGATGAATTCGCTTTTGCGCAGCCACGGCAGCCACCTCACGCGCCAGCGCAGCGCTCAGCTCGCAAGCGCCAGGACGCGCAAGGAGTTCACCATTTGGAACATCGAGAATAGCCGCAAGTGGGTTTATTGCGGCATTAATAACCAATTTGCTCCAGGCCAGCGAATCCACGTCGTCAGCTAAATCCACCTCATAATCCGCGCCGCGTAATGCTTTGACAATCGGATCAACTCCGAGGCGATTTTCGACCGAAACTCTACCCTCTCCGCCCGCGCGAACGCGGCCGGGGCCGAGCAGCGAAGCGCCCAGAGTTGTAACGCCGAGCGCGACCCGTTCAGCGCCAAGGCGAGCTACGAGTTTTTCTCGGTTCCCCAGGCCATTTTGTAACGTGAGCGCGATCCCATCCACAGCTAAACACTGAAATAATTGGCCGGCCGCCCGTTCCGTCTGCCAGGATTTCACCATAACCAGGGCCATGCTAGCCCCGGAAAAATCTCGCGGATCCGAGCTGGCAATTACCCGGTGTACTTGTTCACTACCATCGGGAAGCATTAAGCGGACACCATCGTTCTGGAGTGCTGCAATGCCCTCCGCCCAGGTCCCCAAGATCTGAACCGTAGCGCCCGCGGCCGCAAGGCGGGATGCAAACAAGCATCCCATGGCCCCAGTGCCCACGATCAGGATCGAGGGCGCTTCGAACTTATTCACCCAGCTCCTTCAGCAGGGCTTCCCATTGTTCATCTTTCATCGTTACGCTGTGTTCATCAGTTGGGAAGCGGCGCGCCTCGACATCCCCTTTGAACCTGGCGAAGGCTTCTCCCATCACAGAATGCAGACTGGCATATTGTTTAACGAATTTCGGTGTAAAACGATCAAAGAGGCCTAACAGATCATGAGTGACCAAAACCTGTCCATCACAGCCAATGCCAGCGCCGATGCCGATCGTGGGGATGGTCAGTTTTTGAGACACCCACTCGGCGAGCCGCGCCGGCACCGATTCCAAAACAAGGCTGAAGGCCCCAGCCTCCTCAAGCGCAAAGGCGTCGTCGATCAACTTTTTCGCTGCAGAACTTGTGCGCGCCTGCGGGCGGAACCCGCCCAGCTGGTTGACGCTTTGGGGCGTGAGGCCGAGATGACCCATCACCGGGATTCCGGCGGCGACAATCTGGCGCACGGCTTCGGCGCGGTCAACGCCGCCCTCCAGCTTCACTGCATCCATGCCAGCTTCCTGCAGAAAGCGACCGGCATTGGAAACGGCCTGTTCCACGGAGACCTGGTATGACATGAATGGCATGTCGCCAATCAGCAGTGCATAGTACGCACCTTTTGCCACAGCCCGGCAATGGTGCAACATATCTTCCATGGTGACGGGAAGGGTGTTTGGGTAGCCAAGCAAGACCATCCCCAAGGAATCGCCCACAAGGATGGCGTCGTAACCCGCGCGATCAATAGCTAAAGCGGTGGGGTAATCGTAGGCTGTAAGCATAGTGATCGGTTCGCCCCTCTTTTTCTTTTGGCGAAACAAGCGCGTGGTTGCTTTACTGCGCTCGGTTTCGCCAGCTACAGTTTTTGGTTTTGCGCTTTCTGTAGACAACGTACCCTCCGTTAATCGGTAGAGTCATGAAACAAAAATCCGCCTGCTTGGAGGCGGATATGAAGGCCTATTCTGGCCAAAAAAGCTAGATTATCCACCGTCTCGGCCCGTTTGGGTCCAAGCAGCGACCCAATTGTGCCCTAAAAGCAGCCGAAAAACAAGCCGACCCGCAATTCAAGTTATTTATTATTACTACGACTTACCTCCGTATGGGTCTACGGGGGCCAGGTTGCCGCGATAGTGGATGACCTCTTTGACCAGCAGATATTACTTTACAGTTCATTATTCATTGACCTTGATTTCCCGCTTAGATATTGTTGTCTCTGATAATCCGCGCCGTAAAACTGCATCCTCTTCACTATGTTCAGGTGAGGATGAGAAATGGACATCCTGCAGTTTGCTAAGGGTACACATTTTGGGAAGTTTGATGGGAAATCCGGAGGGTTTGTTAAGGTGCTCTAAAACTTGGAAATCGGTGCCTCCGGGATCTCACAAACACGTCATATTTCGTAGTGCATCTCACGCAAAAAGGGCTCGAAGGTTGTGTTTGCCGCTTCGAGGTCCGGGGGGTTTAGTTCTTCACGGAAGCGATCGGCTTCGCCGTGGCGATAATGCTGCCCCTTTGCCTGTTTTGCGCCGTCCGAGCGATAGAAATTGATGGCTTCGACCACCGCGGGCATAGAGGGATCTGCTTTCAGAAAAGCGGCCAAGCGATGGGCTTCTTCGTCATAACTTTCCAGGAGACTTTCATATTTGAGCGTGTGAATGCCCTTGACGGACATCCAAGCGAGCCCAATGCGCAAGTAAACCAAGACGAAATCAATGGCCTTGGGGATGGTGTCGAGCCGAGCGAATGTGTTCATGCGGCCGGCCTCGCGAGCACGTTCGCCATACTCGTATGCCGAAAGAAGCGCCGCCCGCGGATCACGGTAGATGTAAGTGACACGCATTCTTCCAGTTTGGATCAAGCGGAGCGCAATCGGCGTGGGACCCGAATGGGTTTTGATTGCAAAAGTATTTCCAAGCATGGAAGGAACGAGGACCGGGGCCAGGCGCTTAGTGCTCAACACGCGGATGTTGCAATTCACTTTCGTCAAGATGGGGGCGAGGAAGAAACGCTTGCGGATAATGCGTGCGTCCTGTCCGCCTGCGGCGACGACTAAATCGTGCACGAGGTTGTAATGCCAGCCGGAACCGGCGCGCGGCATGCCCGCGGCCAAAACAATCATCTGCCGAATAGTCTATGGTTAAGCATCAGCAAAACCCGTTTTCCGATTTTTGCCCTATAATCCATGCAACAAATGCAGGCATGTTATCACGGTGCAGGAGTGACCTATGAAGCGAATGATTAGTTTCTTGTTTGGAGCGCTCGGCGGCGCCCTTGTGGGCGCGACTCTGGCCATTCTGTTTGCGCCTTCCTCAGGTAAAGAGCTGCGGAACGAGATCCGCTCACGCGTCGATTTGCTCCGGGATGAAATCCAGGATGCCACGCAGCAACGACGCGTCGAATTAGAAAAGCAGCTCCAAGCTCTGCGTCATCCAGAAATCCCACTCGAAGAGCGGTGATCTTTACTACAAAAACAGATGAGCCGCCTCAAAAAAGGCGGCTCGTTCTCTTAAGTGAGTAATCCCCTAAGGCAAGAATGAAAACCGGTACGCAGCGGGTTGCCGTGTAAACCGAGTGGTTCCTACTACAACCAAGGTGGCTTCATCGACCTCACCGCCCAGATCCAGTGGGATGTCTACAACGTTTCCTCTTGGAACGTCGATATATTGAACCGTGGTCTCATCGCCATGAAGAATCAGAGCGAGGCGAAATGTTTGGGGGAGGATGTTTTGAATGCGTGCAAAGCCCGCAGCCTGCCAGCCGCCATCGCTCGCTTCAAAATCTTCGAAGTATCCGATCTCTTCGATGGAGACATCATCCAACATCAGGCCTTCGCCGTTCACCGCAGCATCGGTGATGTACTC
>JBOGUK010000109.1:0-2936 GCA_050695915.1 Anaerolineales bacterium | reverse complement strand
TCATAATCCTGAGGAACAAATACATCAATCCCGGTGGCCGCCCAAAGGAAACCGTAAAGCTGCAGCCGCAGGATGTCAGCCAGATTACGACGTTGCCCGATAATAGTTCGCCCAAAGAAATCCTCCCGGACGAACTCGGAACTGCTAACCTCAACTGGCAGGGAATATATTTCACTCAATGCACTTACTTTGTCCGGGTTGTTTTGCACCAATGGCGAGGAGGCTTGCTTGTTGTTAGGAAAAGCTTCTAACGTCACCAGCCAGATGATCAGGTCGGGCTCATACTGCATTGCGTAATCCAGCATCATCAGGTCTTTGGTTAGCGAAATTGTTGGATGGCCGAGGTTGTAAAAGCGGACTTCACCTCCATCCGGGCTTTGCAAACCCGCGGCATTCAGTACTGCAGTTAATGTTTGATCCTTCTCCAACAAAAACCCCCAAACGGATGAGTCGCCAAAGACGAAAACCCGAAACTCATTTTCTGTTTTTGTCTTTGCGACCCCGTGCGATGCGAACATCGCCTCCAAGCTGTAGAGGTTGAGATTGTAAGAGCGCGAAGGGTCGTCGCCATAGGGAAGCCGCTCGCGACCAGGCAGCAGCCAGTTGTACAGAGTTAGCCTGCCAATGGCCGGCATCGGGTTGGCCGCCGCGAAGATCAGATTGAACAGAACAAATAACAAAATAGCCTTCGCTAAAAGCCTCAAGGGACTAATACCGTTCATGGTCTACCCACCCACCGCAAACAGGATACGAAGCACGCGGGCCGCATCGTCTGGCTCCGGCAGGGCAAACCAAACCCACCCAAGGGTTACAAATGCGAATGTCGTCAAGGCGCCGAGACCCTGCGATAACCTCGCATGCTTGATAAGCTGCCTCGTTTTAGCGAACTGCTGCCATTGGTTGTGCACGAAAAGGCCCACGCCGTGCCACAACCCCCAAATCAGGAAGTTCCAGGTAATGCCATGCCATAAGCCGATGAGCGCCATCGTAGTTAACTGTCCGAAAGCTATGATGAGCGCCACTGGCAAATTTCGGTACCTCAAATATCTGGTCACGGGATTGAAATAATAAGCCCGGAACCAATTCGCCAGAGTCATGTGCCAACTATTCCAGAACCCAGTGATGTTGGACTTCAAATAAGGGCGATCGAAATTTTCAGGGAGTGGGACACCGAAAAGCAACCCCAGCCCGATGGCTATATGGGTGTAACCCGCAAAATCGAAGAATATCCTAAAGCTGTAAGCTACCAACAACACCCAGGACCAAGCGGTTGAATTCACCTGATAAACATTAACAGGGTTGAGCGCAAAAAAGGCCAGGGCGTCCGCAAGGACGAACTTCATAAACAGCCCGGCCAGCAGTCGTTTGCCGGCGGCAAGCAAAGCCCCCCATTCCAGCACGAACTGTGGCGCCAATTGCGGGACGAAGCGTTCCACGCGCTCGATGGGTCCGGCGGTGAGCGCCGGAAAGAAGACAATGTAGGTAACGAAATCACGCAGTCCAATCGATGACAGGCGGCCAGCGACACGATCTCTCAATACATGGACCAGGCGAAACGAAATATAAGAAAACCCCAGCCAACCGAAATCCAGACTGGATGCAAGCGATGGGTCCTGCCCGGTGAGATTTCGCAAGAATACACTGACCCCCTGCGCCAACGGCTCGGATTTGAGGATGGCGAGGATGAGGAGCAAAAAGACTGTAAAACTATGCAGTGCAAACGTTTGCCCGCGTAAGAATCTGTAAGCCAGCAGCCCGATCGCAGCCAACGCGATCACCAGGAGTGCAACAAGCTCAATCTGGGGCGGGCGCGCCGCGGTAAGGCAGCACAACGGATCCACGTAGCGCGTTGCGCTGAGGAACAGCGCGATGGCCATCAGAGCCGCGGCTGCCAGCTTGTCTTGCAGCAAGAATCTATTCTCGCGCGGGGCGGTGATCGCCCAGATCAACACAGCTAGCCCTAAACTTAGCGTCGGTAAAACGAAGGCCAGGTTTCGGATTGCGGAAGCCGGCTGAAGCCAGAACGTAGCCAGGACGCTGGCAATGAACAGCAGCCAGCTACGCGAAACGCGCTTATAGAATCGCCCAGCAGCCAAGCCAAGCGCGGCGAAAATGAAAATCTGGGTGAGGGTCAATTTTTTAGAAACCCTGATAGATCCACAGCGGGGATTGATCGCTGGTCATGATCAGCAACGCGATCGCGATCAGGCAGAGAACCAATGCGTACAAGTTTTCGCGGCTGAACAAATTCCTTATCATAATGACGCAGAATTATACGAGAGACCCGCCTTGTATAATATTTGAAAATGAATCGATTGCTTCAAAGACTAGCTGAGCCTCGTCCCGTCATCCTTGACGGTGCCACCGGCACCGAACTCGAACGTCGCGGAGTCGATACCAGCACATCCATTTGGAGCGCAGTGGCGCTCCTCGAGGCCCCGCACCTCGTCGAGCAGGTTCACAGAGATTACCTTGAAGCAGGCGCCGAAGTGATCATCACCAACACGTTCCGCACCCATCGCCATAACTTGGAAAAGGTGGGAATGGGCGAAGAAGCCGCCCGGCTTACGACTCTGGCCGTTGCTATCGCCCAGAAGGCTGTCCGCGAAAGCGGAAAGGAAGCTTTCGTGGCAGGCTCGATGGCGCCACTCGAGGATAGCTACTCGCTCGAAACCCCATTGTCCCGCGAGCAGTATCTGCGAGAGCATCTTGAGATGGCCCGCAATCTGGCGGCAGCCGGCGTTGACCTGCTATTGATAGAAACTATGAAAGACATTGTGGAAGCCGAAGCGGCGGCGGAAGCTGCCCAGTCCACGGAATTGCCATTCGGCGTTAGCTTCATCTGCCGCCCGGATGGGAAGCTGCTTTCCGATGAGACCCTAGCGGATGCGGTCAGGGCAATCGAGCCCCACAATCCTTCATTCTTTGGCATTAAC
>JBOGUK010000108.1:0-8629 GCA_050695915.1 Anaerolineales bacterium | reverse complement strand
GATGAAACTGGTGCGTCCTTTCATCATGTTCTCCATACCCTGCTGGATCAGGGCTTCGGTGAGTGTGTCAACGGAAGACGTAGCTTCGTCCATCACAAAGATTTCGGGGTCAGCCAATACTGCGCGTGCCAAGCTGATCAACTGTTTCTGCCCAACTGAAAGCAGATTGCCGCCTTCACCTACTTCCGCCTTGTACCCGCCATCCAATTTTTCGATGAACGGGTGCGCTCCAGCAAGTTTCGCAGCTTCCTCTATCTCCGCGTCAGTTGCGTTCAAGCGGCCATAGCGGATGTTTTCAAGAATCGAACCGGAGAAAAGATGCGGCGTTTGCAAAACCACACCAACGCGCGATTGGATTCCGTGCAAGCTAAATTCTTTGTAATCCGTTCCACCGATGAGAATGCGGCCAGAGACGGGTTCAAAGAAGCGGCAAACCAAGTTGACAATCGTGCTCTTGCCCCCACCCGTCGGACCCACCAGTGCAATGGTTTTACCCTGCTCCACCTTGAGGATAAAGTCACTTAGGACTGCTTCCTCAGGCGCATCTTCATAGGCGAAATGTACGTGTTCGAAAACTATATCGCCTTTAAGTGTGCCTGGGTCCTTGGCGCCAGGCAGATCGACGACGCCCGGGACAGCGTCGATCATCGAGAAAATACGCTCGGCCGAGGCAACAGCATGCTGGAGTTCCGCATAGACGCGGGCCATTTCCTGGATCGGGAACAGCATGAAGGTGATATATGAAACGAAGGCCTGGATACCCCCAATCGTCATACCGCCTATTTGCGCCTGCAACCCACCGTACCAAATGATGCTCCCCAAAGCTAGCGAGGTGATAAGCTGGACCACCGGTAGGAACAAGGCGGAAAGCCAGGCAGCCCGGTAGCCCGCTCGATACATTTCACTCGTAAGTCCACCGAACTCCTTCAAATTCGCTTCCTCGCGCCCCAGGGCCTTAACCACACGCACCCCAGTGATGTTCTCGTTGTAGGCGCCTGTGATCTTCGAATTGATCTTGCGCACCTGGCGGAATTCACGAATGATCTTCTTCTGGAACCAGGATGCAACCACCACGAGGATCGGGATTGCCGCGCCAACGATCAGCGCTAATCTCCAATTGATGATAGCCATGAAGAATGCTGCTGTAATGATGTTCATCACCCCCCAGGTGGTATCCAGCATTCCCCAAGTCACCAATTCGGCTACACGATCTGAATCCGAGGTGACCCGAGAGATGATCCATCCCACAGGCGTGCGGTTGTAGTACGAGAGCGAAAGGTCCTGCAGGTGACCGAACATCTTCTTGCGCAGGTCATAGCGTACACGCTCCCCCAGCACACCAGTGAGGTAGATGAACGAGAAGACGCCGATGGCCTGGAGCAGCAGCAGCCAACCGTACTTGACAAGAATATCCAAAATCACCTGGACGTTCCCTGCTGCCACGCCAAGGTCAATGATGTCCTTATTCAGGTATGTGAAGTAAGAATCCAGCCAGGAAACGACCGAGATCATCAACAAGAAACCGGCCACCCATGGCCAATGCGGTTTCAACTGAGCCAGGATGCGCAGGATCGTGCGACCGTTGAAGGTCGTTGAAAATTCTTCTTCCTGGAATTCAGTAAATTCTTCCATGTCTATTCCAATCTGTTATCGGCCATCCACCGAAGCAACTTCACGTTGAACTTCTTCTTCGATCATCGTCTGGATATCGAAGACCTTGCGATAGATGCCATCCTGAGCCAGCAATTCTTCATGCGTTCCCTGTTGGACGATTTGGCCGCCATCGAATACCAAAATCAGATCAGCCAGCATGACGCTCTGGATGCGGTGTGCAATGATGAAGGTTGTGCGACCTTGCATGAGACGCTTCAGCGCGCCGCGGATGGCCGCTTCTGTTTCGGTATCCACGGAAGACATCGCGTCGTCCAAGATCAGGATGCGCGGGTCCTTGAGAAGGGTGCGCGCCAGCGTCATGCGTTGTTTCTGGCCGCCTGAAAGCGTGACGCCTTTCTCGCCGACCAGCGTGTCGTACTGGCCGGGGAACTCCTTGATGACGTCGTGAATGGCAGCCGCCTTAGCTGCATTCTCGATATCCGGATCGCTGACGCCGCCGTCGACGCTGTAGTGGATGTTTTCGCGCACGGTGCGCGAGAACAAGAAGGGTTCCTGCTGCACAATACCGATCTGCGCGCGTAGGAATTTGCGCGGGTAACGCTTGAGTTCCACGCCATCCAAAAGGATGCGCCCAGTGGTGTAGTTATAGAAGCGAGGCAGAAGGCTCACCAGGCTTGTCTTGCCTGAGCCAGTGGAACCAAGCAAGGCAACCACCTGGCCGGCTTCGCAGCGAAAACTAATGTTCTTGAGAACCTCAACATCTTTTTCGTATGCAAACCCGACGTTCTCGAAAACCAGCTCGCCGCGGATTTTGCCATCGGCCGGGATGTAGTCCCCTTCGTCAAGCGGCTCGCGCTCCTCGCGGATAATGCCGCTCACGCGGTCGAGGGAGACCAATCCCTGGGACATCTGCACAATCACACGACCCAGGTTGCGGATCGGCCAGATCAGCCAGATGAGCACGGAAACATAGGCCACGTAGCTCCCAATGGTGATGTCACCATTGATCGTCATCAGAGCCCCCATGTAGTAACCGTACAGCATCTGGGCCCCGGTAATGATGTCGGAGCAAGGCCAAAAGAAAGAGTGCCATAAGAGTAGTTTTTGGCCTCGCTTGTATTTTTCGAAGTTTTCCTTCTCGAACTTGTTACGTTCATAATCCTGGCGCGCGAACGCCTTGACCACGCGAACACCGCTCAGGTTCTCTTGCAATAGAGAAGAGAGCACGCCATCTTGAGTCTGGAACGCCTCGTATGCTTTTGAAATGCGCCCGAAAAACCAATACGACATGGCCACCGTGAATGGCACGCAAATAATCGAGAGCCAGGCCAATCGCTGGTTGATGTACAGCAGTACGCCGAAATTCATGAAGAACAGCATAATGATGCGACCGAATTCGGTGGCTTCGCGCGCGATAAATCGGCGCACGGCATCGACATCTGAGGTGACCTTTTGGATCAGCTCGCCTGTCTTTGTACGGTCGTGGAATCTGAAACTGAGCCGCTGGATGTGATCGTAAAGATAATTGCGCAGGCGGCGCGCAATGCTCTCACCAGTGCGCCCTGAGAGCGTCCCGCTCACATAGGTGAAGGCACCTTGAATGAGCGCCAACCCGATGAAGGCCAGCGCGACTAAAGGCACCTGGCGACCGAAATCCTCCGAACCGAGAACATCGTCGACAAAGTAAGCCAAGAGCAAATAAACGCCGGAGCGGGCCAGTGCGGAAATCCCCAGACTGAGTGCGGCGAGCGCATATTCCAGGCGACGACCCTTAAGCAATCGCCACAAGGCCTTGGCCCGGCTCTTCGATGTGATGTGCTTCAGATCTAGAAATTCAGATCCGTTTTGCGACTCCAAAATAACCTCGCTTCAACACGTTAAATCACTCCATCCTAAGATGAAGTTAAATATGGGTTCCGCTATCGATGATAGGGAATTATTAGGGCAAGAGGGCCAGACGCAAAACCTGCCTCGTAGAGGCAGGAACCGACAGCGCATAGTCTATAACAAACATTCCATGTTGTCAACAACAAAACTGAAAAGCGCGCATGTTACAATGTTTTCGTCCCCCTCAAAAAGCAAGTATGTCCCATTTTGCAAAGTCAACTTTGATCATCGCTTTCTTTTTCGGCGTTGACAAAGTGCTCGCTTTCGTGCGGCAGCTGATTATCAATAACCAGTTTGGGCTCTCTTATGAACTGGATGTATTTAACGCGGCCAACAATATTCCGGACTTGTTGTCTGCGCTGATATCAGGAGGGGCATTGGGAGTGGCGCTGATCCCCGTCTTGTCCGAATACCTGGAGAAACGCGGGCGCGGCGAGGCCTGGGGGCTTTTTGTGCGCATTCTGAACCTGGCCTTCCTGGTAACCGCGGCGTTGTCCGTCTTGGTCGCGATCCTTGCGCCGTGGCTGATCGATCGTGTCATTGCCCCGGGGTTTCCTGCAGAGCAGAAGGCACTCTCAGTAGAACTTATGCGGCTCGACCTGCTTGCCATCATCATCTTTTCGATCAGCGGGTTGGCGATGGCCGGGTTGCAAGCGAACCAGCATTTCATTTTGCCCGCGTTGGCGCCTGCGCTCTACAACATCGGGCAAATCTTTGGCGCCCTCGTCCTCTCGCCTGCAGCCGGATATGAAATTGCGGGTGTTACATTGCCCCATTTCAACATGGGAGTGCACGGGCTCGTTTATGGGGTGATCCTGGGATCGCTGCTGCATCTCAGCATCCAGCTTCCAGGGATGGCGCGTTACGGGTTCCGCTGGCGGCCGGTGCTCGGCATTCATACAGCGGGGCTCCGCCAGGTACTTGTTTTGATGGGGCCGCGCGTCCTCACGATGTTCTTCATTCAAATTTACTTTGTAGCCAGGGATAATCTAGCCTCCGGTCTCGGCGAAGGCTCGATTGCCGCGCTGAACCTGGGCTGGTTCATCATGCAGGTACCAGAAACTCTGATCGGCAGCGCCATGGCTATTGCCCTGCTGCCCAGCATCGCCGAAATCTTCGCTCGCGGTGAACGCCAGAAATTCAGAGACACGGTGAATGGCGCAATGCGCGCCATTCTGGCTCTGACAATACCCGCGGCCGTGCTGCTAGCTTTGGGCCTAAAACCGCTGGTTGAGCGTGCGTTCCCGATCTTCAGCGCCGAACAGATCGACCTTGTCGTTTGGGTCACTCAGTTGTATTTGGCCGGACTCGCCGGCCACGCACTGCTCGAAATCGCTTCACGCTCCTTCTATGCGCAACAAGATGCCCGCGTACCCTTGATCGCAGCCGCAATCAACACCGGTGTATTCATCGCGTTAGCTGTTGAGCTGACGCGCATGATGGGCGCCGGCGGGATAGCGCTTGCAGGCTCGCTGGCGTTCACCGGCGAGGCGCTGGTATTGCTTTGGCTCTTAGCGCGCAGGTTCCCGGGGCTATTGGCAAGCGGAAAGACCCTTGCGCGCGTGGCTGTTTCCGTAATTGTGGGCGGAGTAATCCTCTATCTATTATTGGCCCGGTCCCCCCTACCCTCATTGTTCGCCTCGCTGGCCGGGATGACTATAGGACTTGCATTGACCCTGGTACTCATTCTTCCTGAACTCAGAGAGTTTTTGCGACTGGGAAGACAGTTGGCTCCAGTAGCGCCAACAAGCTAAGCCTTCTCCACCTTTGCCTTGGCTGCCTGATATTCACTGTAGCTGCCGGCGAATTCCGTCAGCCTACCATCATCCAGCTCAATAATCCGCGTAGCAACCCGGTCAAGAAAATAACGGTCGTGCGAGATGATCAGTGCGCTGCCCTCGAAATCACCCAGCGCATCCTCAAGCACTTCGGCCGAACGAATATCGAGATTGTTGGTCGGCTCATCCAAAAGCAGGAAATTCGCACCGCTTAAGGTAATCAGGATCAATTGAAGCCGACTGCGCTCACCGCCGGAAAGGGTCTTGACCGGATTGCGCATTTGCTCGTAATCGAAGAGGAACTTCATCAGCAGGTTCACTGCGCTCCCCTCGGACATGCGGGCGACGGAGCGGCGCACAGTGTCGATCAAGGTTGCGGAATGGTCCAATGTCTCATGTTCCTGAGCGTAATATCCAACGCGGATGCTTGGGCCCAACTTTATTTCTCCACTATCCAGTGGTTCTTTGCCAAGGATCAGACGGAAGAGTAGGGATTTTCCAGCCCCATTCGGCCCCACGAGACCGACTCGTTCGCCGTGCCAAAGAGTCAGATCAAGTCCCTTCAACACCTGGAGGCTTGTTTCAGAATCAGGATTGAGAAAAGCCTTATGCAATCCATTGATCTCCAAAACCTTGTTGCTTCCGCGCCATCCACCTAGCTGCAGACCAATCGCCTTGCGTTCCATCGTGGGCTTTTCCACTTTGTCAATGCGGTCGATGCGCTTGAGCATAGACTTGGCACGGCGGATCAGCTTTTCGTTATCGTGAGTGCGCCCCCAAATCAGCAAGCGTTTAGCCGAATTTTCCAGGCGATTGATCTCGTGATGTTGCACGTTGAATTGATGTTGCTGTTCAAGCAGCTTACGCTGCTTTTCGGCGGCGTATTCAGAATAGTTCCCGGAGTACAGGGTGAGTCTGCCATCTTCCAATTCGGCGATCTCGTCAACCACCACGTCTAAAAGATAGCGATCGTGCGAAACGATCACCACGCCTCCCGAGTAATTAAGAATCGTTTCTTCAAGAAATGTCTTGCCCGCGAAGTCGAGGTGGTTGTCCGGCTCGTCCAGCAGAAGAAGATCCGGCCGTGTTACAAGCAGCTTGGCCAACCCGACGAGTTTTTTCTGCCCGCCGCTCAGGGCAGAAACCGGTAATCCCAGTTCGTCTTCAGTGAATCCCAGGCTCAACAATGTGGCGCGCATTTCCCCTTCGTATCCTGAGCCACCCAATCTCACATGCTCTTCCAAAAGGCCAGCATGCTGGTCCACCTTATTGGTCAATTTTTTTTCGTTTTGATACACGGCGGGCGTGCCCATTTCTCTCTCGACTTGATCTATTCTTTGCTCTAAAGCGCGAATCTCATCGGATGCAGTCAACGCCTCTTCAAGGACGTTGAGATTCTGATCCAGGCGCGGCTCCTGATGCAAGCCTCCGATACTCAACTTGCCGCGCCGATTTGCAAAGCCTTTTTCACTTTTCATTTCGCCACTGATTAACTTGAGGAGCGTGCTTTTTCCGGCGCCGTTAGGCCCGACAAAACCCACGCAACGATCTTTGTGGATCTGCCAGGAGAGATCTTTGAAGATCGGTTGGGCGTTAAATGAAACCGAAACCCTGTCTAACTCAAAGCCAATAATTTCGACCTCTAAGCTTTGCGCGCCGCAGGCCCAATCGGACCAAGATGCGTGTTTTGAAAGGAATCCGGATATTTCAGTCCGTACCCAAAAACCCTGTCTAACGTAGAATGGAGAAAGATAATCAATCCTATCCAGATCACCAAAGGATTCTCCAGGTAAACGCCAAGGAAATATATCGCTACGGCGATCCCGCGATGGTGCACCAAATTATAGGTCAGCGCGCCCAAACGCGGCCCACCCAGGTAACCAAGCATTCCAAGATCAGGCGTGAGAAGCAAAAGTAGGAATACCCACCAAGGTCCAGGAAATGCTCCGTAAAACGCGATTAATGTTCCCGCGAAAATCGCGGCTTCTTCAAGTTTTAAGAGATTGCGCATACATCACTCCTGCGAAAAATCTGATTGTAAGGCCGCGAATCAGAAAATAAACGGCATAGATAAAAAAGAGGCGCTTGTGGACTGAACCCCTAAAAACGGACACGAAAAGAAAAGCGCCCCCTGTGAGAAAATCGAACAGGAGGCGCTTTTATGTCTGGGAAGAAAGGGATGAAGCACTATGCGGTTGAGCTCAAGCAGGAGGCGGTACGGCAGTTTCTTGAAGAGGGCAAGCCCTATCGACAGATTGCCCAAGAGCTACACATTCGAGAAGCGAGGCGGATTGAAGTCTGGGTGCGCGATTTCCGTCGAGAAGGGAAAGCGGGGATCACCCGGCCCAAGGGCAGGCCGCGCAAAGGGGAGCAAAGCGAGTTGGAGCGTTTGCGCATGGAGAACTACCTGCTAAAAAAATTCCACGAGGAGTTGCGAAAACTTACAAACGAAGCGCACGATACCGAGTGATCGCCCAAAGTAGTTCGGCCTATGCGGTGAAGGCCTTGTGCTATTTCTTCAAGGTATCCCGCTCTGGGTACTATGCCTGGCAACTGCGCAGTCAGCAGGCGGACACCGAAGGATCGGATTGGGCTCGGGTCCGGGCTGTGTATCACCAATCCAGGAAAACCTATGGCTATCGACGTGTTCGGGATGAGCTAGCCCGCCAAGGGTGGCACTGCAACCACAAGCGGGTATTGCGCCTCATGCAGCGTTTTAGGCTTGCGCTCCGTGGCTCGCCAGCGCAGGGCCTACCGGTTGGACGCACTCCCCAACCAGCATCGTTATCCCAATCGCTTGCGGCGCAACTTTCAGGCCCAGCAGCCCAACCAGAAGTGGGTCACGGATGTGACCTATGTGCAGACTAGCCAGGGTACCCTCTACCTCTCGGTGATCAAAGACCTGTTCGATGGCTTTATCGTTGCTTATCAAACTAGCGCTTCCAATTCGCTGGATCTGGTTTTGAACACCCTCCAGCTGGCGCTGAGCCGGCAACGCGTTTCTGCTGGACTAGCCCTGCACAGCGACCAGGGCTTTCAATATTCCTCCCAATCCTACTTTCTGCTTGCCCGCCAACACCAGATCCAACCTTCGATGTCTCGACGCGCAAATTGTTGGGATAATGCGGTGATTGAGAATTTCTTCAGCCACCTGAAGGCTGAAGCTCTGCGCCGCATGAAATTGGAAAGCCTTGAACAAGCCAAGGAGGCTATTGACGACTACATCGACTTTTACAACTACCATCGTATACAATTGAAAACGAAACTGACACCCTTTGAATTGAGGTGTCAGTCTCTCTAACTTACAGCGGGGCCTTTCTTTTTGTGTCCACTTTATGGGGTGCACTCCA
>JBOGUK010000107.1:0-2834 GCA_050695915.1 Anaerolineales bacterium | reverse complement strand
AAACCACAGCGTTCTGATCGACGCTTCATTCTCGGAGAGGAGGAAGAAAAAGGCTGGACGGAGATCGAAAAACGACTTTCGCGCTCCAGGGCGCTTACGCCGCGCCGCGGCTTCTGCAAGCGCTGGCTGGCTCGCTGGGAGCACCAGCAAGAGCGCGCTCGGCGAGCGAGAGGAGCCTGGCTAGTAGTGGGCAATGGGGCGGCCGCAGTTTTGCTGCTTGGATTGCTGGCCGCCAGTTTGCAACCGCTATACACGAAGCCCTCTGCGTTTGTGGCTTTCGTTGTTAATTCTATGGTGAGTGTGTTTACATTCGCTCTGATTCTGTTTGAGGTCGTTGTATCGATATTGTTAGCTGTGCCACCGTTGGTTTGGATGCTGTTCGGGATGGCTCTGTTCACTGCTTTGGCAATCTCAACGCTCTTAATTAAGCGTTTGGCGTTTGAAGGAGAATTACGATGAAGATGTTGCGGGTTACAGTCTTACTCATTTTGTTGGCTGCCGCATTCGCTGCGCCTGCGCGGGTATTGGCCGCGCCAAATGTTGCTCCCGTCATCGATGACGTCATCATCTTCGGTGATGACTACGTACTGCCCGCTGGCGAAACGGTAACCGGCTCGGTGGTAGTCTTTGGCGGCAATGTAACTATCGAAGAGGGCGCAGTGGTAACGCGGGATGTAGTTGTCTTTGGCGGCGACATCGAACTGGCTGGATCTGTTGATGGCACGCTCGTTGCCATCGGCGGGGACGTCCATTTGGGGGCCACGTCTGTCGTGGGCAGCGACCTGATCGTCCCGGGCGGCGAACTGGTGCGCGAGCCCGGCGCACAGGTCTCCGGAAACGTGGTCACCGAATTCCGCCCTCTCAGGTTTGAATTTCCGAACCGGGACCGCGAGTTCCAACTCGATGAGCCTGGACCGCGCGTGAACTTCGCCCGCGATTGGGATTTCGGACTCGGTGGGCATGTCCTCTGGCTGCTGTTCCGTTCGTTTGCAATCTCCACGATCGCACTCCTGCTTGTGCTCTTCGTGCCGAATCAATTGCGGCGCACAGCCGACGCAATCGTCGCGAAGCCGGTGCCGGCAGGCGGTTACGGATTGTTGGCGTTGATCCTGCTGCCTTTCCTTTTGCTCATCACGATAATCACCATTGTCCTTCCGCCCATCATCTTCCTGCTTGCAGTGGTAGCAGTTGCCTTCGGGTGGGTTGCACTCGGATTAGAGGTTGGTCGTCGCTTTGCTGAAAGTGCGAAGCAGGATTGGTCTCCCCTTTTCGAAGCTTGGTTTGGGACTCTCCTGCTGAGCCTGGTCGCAGGAATCGTTGGATGGGTACCCTGTGTTGGATGGGTGGCTCCATTCGTCCTCGCGGCCGCAGGCTTGGGTGGTGTGCTGCTTACGCGCTTCGGCACGCAGATTTATCCGCCTGCTCCTGAAAAACGTGTAACCAAGAAATAAGGACAAAATGTCCCCGATTGAAATCGGGGACATTTTTTTCAATCGGTCAGCGTGATATACTCACGCCGTCTTTTTTGTTCCCCCATGAAACGAATTAGGTTTGTTTGGGTTATTTCTAATGCCCGGAAGTGGTCGCATGCCTGATCACGGTGACGAACAGGCCATCGCGCGTGCCACAGAAGGGAATACCGCCGCGTTTGGTGAGCTTTACGACAAATACGCCGCGCGTATCTATAACTATATTTACTATCGCACCGGCAACACGCTGGACGCGGAAGACCTCACCTCGCGTGTTTTCTTCCGCGCGATGAAGCACATTACCAGCTACACGGATCGCGGGGTGCCGTTCTCGGCCTGGCTTTACCGTATCGCACACAACCTTGTGGCGAACTGGCACCGCGACAGCAGCCGTCGCCAGGAAGTGGAGCTTGAGGATGGCTATCGCAACAATAAAGATGAGGAGTATCCGGAAGCTGCCCTGCTGGAAAGCGAGGAGCAGAATGCGCTCATGCGTTTGATCCGCAACCTGCCGGAAGAGCGCCAGCAGTTGCTGATCCTTAAATTCGTGGAGCACATGTCGAATTCGGAGATTGGACAGATCATGGATCGCACCGAAGGTGCAATCAAGAGCCTTTATCACCGCACGCTGATGTCGCTGCGCGAGGAGATCAGCAACGACAAGACCGGCCATTTTGCTCTGGAGTCGGTCAGTGCCTTTGAAGCAGAGGAGCCGAACGACTAATGGGCGTCATCTGGCCTTGGGAGCGTAAGAAAGTGGAGCGCGAGCTCCAATCCGTGGAGAATCTGCTCGAGTCGGCTTTCCAACCCGTTTCAGCGCGCCCGGATTTCATCAGCAGCCTGAGGAAGAAACTGGTGGGGAAGGGAGCGCTGGGCAGAGCCGGGTTGTCCACGCTGGAAGTCTTACTTCTGATCAGCGGGGCGATTTTAGGGACCTTCGTTTTCGTGTTTTCGCTAATCCGCAGCATCGTCGCCATGATCGCCGGGTTCAGATTGATACGGCGGCCCGGCAAAGAACGCGCAAAGGAACCAGCCAAAAAACGAGCCGAGTAATAGTGGGTAGTCAAGAAAAGCTTGGTCCAAAGTCAATACGCATGCGGGAATACGATTACAGCCAGCCGGGCGCGTATTTCGTGACGATTTGCGTACATGGCATGAAACCCTTTCTGGCAACAATAGGTAACGGAAGCATTAGACTAACTAGATTTGGAAAAATCGCCTCCTCAGGATTTCAATCATTGGCTTCACATTTTCCCGCAATTGTGAAGTACCGATCTTTAGTGTGATGCCAAATCACGTGCACTCTATCGTATTCAACACCGACGTCGGTAGGGGCGGGTTATCTCCGCCCTCACTGTCAAAGGG
>JBOGUK010000106.1:0-6998 GCA_050695915.1 Anaerolineales bacterium | reverse complement strand
GAGCGCAGCCGAAGGGTCACCTCGCCCTACCGAAGGTGACGCGCCATGTCATTCGATCCCATCCAGATATTGTCATCCTGAGCGGGAGCGAAGAGGGCTACCGCCAAGAGCGGCGCGTGGTTTAGTGGGTTTCGTGAATTCTTGATTTTCGTTACCAGATTATGTCCACCCCATACAGTGCGAAATCACTATCCGCAGTCAGGATCGGCAGCGACTCCATCTGGCATTGTGCGACGAGCAGTCGATCGAACGGGTCCTCATGATGGCGCGGTAGATCATGGATATATGCAGCGTGTTTGATCTGCACAGGCAGCGGTCGAAATCGGTGTAACCCCATCCGACTAGGAATATAACCAGACGGAGGTTCTGGCAAAATTAGCCTGCCCTTGGCGGCTTTTATGGCAATTTCCCAGGCGCTGGCAGCGGAAATAAAAACCTCGTT
Organism: Anaerolineales bacterium; assembly: GCA_050695915.1. GTDB lineage: Bacteria > Chloroflexota > Anaerolineae > Anaerolineales > UBA11579 > JAMCZK01. The sequence continues at coordinate 6,556 of JBOGUK010000106.1, read as the reverse complement.
GCTCCCCTCTGCGATCACATCTCTCGCCCGAGCCGATAACTGAGCATCTCCGGTGTTCCACCAGAGAAAGGTGTGCGTGTCCAACAACACTTTCACGAATCGAATTCCTGAAGCGGGTCATCAAAGTTCGGCTTGATGATCACCTTGCCGTTATCCAAACCTGGGACGCGAGGCGAATGGTTGGTTGTTTCAAATGGCACTATGCGCGCCACCGGCTTGCCGGCTTTGGCAATAACTACCTCCTCACCTTTTAGAACACGGTCAAGCAGTTTCGAAAAGTGAGTTTTCGCTTCATGAACGTTAAAAATAGCCATCCTCTCTCCTTATCCGAATTGTAGACTAAGTCGTGGACTAAGTCAAGTTGCGCGCCACATCGATCCACGGTTCGGCGAGAGCTGGCATGTAAGGGTAGGTTTTGTCAAGCCAACACCACGCCCTCCAGCCTCAGCAGCTCGACCTTCCGCCGATCGCGCATATTGCCCGCGTAGCCGCCCAGCGTTCCATCGGAGGCGATGACCCGGTGGCAGGGGACGACGATGGGTATCGGGTTGCGCCGCAGCGCCTGACCCACGGCGCGCACCGCTTTCGGGTTGCCGATGCGCCGGGCGATCTCGCCGTAAGTGGAAACCTGCCCGCGCGGCACCTTGCGCGTGGCTTCCAGCACCGCGCGCTGGAAAGGCGTGATGCCGCTGAGGTCCACATCCAACTCAAGGCGATCTCGCTTACCGCTCAAATAATCGAGAACCATCTTCTTGGCCTCCGCCACTCTTTCTGCCGAGCGGCGGGCAGGTTGCCTGGTGAGCTTGCGCAGATAAGCCCGGAAATTCTCCTCACTGCCGTTGTATTCCACCGCCACCAGCCCGCGGGGACCCGCGGCGATCCAGATGCGGCCGAGCGGCGAAGATTCCAGGAGATCGTAATGGACTGTGCCCAATCGTTTCGAGAGCGCGGATTGCAAGGCAGACTCTGCCGCCTGCTGCGCCCGAGCACCGGGCCCGGACGCGTAAAGCTCATCCAACACACGAGTCAGCTTATCCGGCGCCTCGCCCCCGCTGTCCATCCACCTTGTGTACTTGTTTACTTGTCTACCTGTGTACTTGTCTACCTGTTTACTCTTCATCTTCCACATCCTTGAACCTATTCCGCAGACTCCTCAACGCCTGGTACACATTCGCACGGGCCGCTTCCTCTGTGCAGTCCAGCGCTTCCGCGATCTCGGCGTATTCAAGCTCCTGATACTTGCGCATCATCAACGCCGCACGCTGTCGAGCCGGAAGCCCCAGCACGGCCTGCCTGATCTCGGCATGGCTGATGCGCTCCATCACCTGAACATCCACCCCGCGATCGCCGGAGGCGATCTGCAGCGTGAGCTCGATGCTGCGGCGTTCCTTCCGTCCGTCTTTCGATTGCTGGCTGCGGGCGGCGTTGGTTGCGATCTTATAGAGCCAGGCGCGCAGGTGGCTGAAATCCTCGATCCGTTCATACGCCCGAATGGCGCGCAGAAAAGTGTCCTGCAGACAGTCGCGGGCGTCGTTCTCGTCACCCAGCATCCGCCACAGATAGGCGAACAGCTCGCCGTGGTGCGCGTCAACCAGTTCCTCGAATTGCGGTTTCGTGGCCACTAGCATGCACCCTGTATAACCATGATAGCTGCAAAATGTGAAATGCTCACGACAGCCCCAGGTGACATGCACTTTTGAACAAATCTTCAAACTAAGGAAGCTTCAAAAGTGCCTGTCACCTAAGGACGACAGCCTCGCATTGGCCGTCAGCTGCGATGGAAAGAAGCTCAAATCAGAAACTTGTCCCGAGCGAGGTGCGAAGCAGCGACGAGAGATCAGCAATCAGCAATCATAAATTCCCTCGTTTGAGCGGAGTCGCCAGTCGCCCCAGCACATAAAGTTACAATCCCTTCTATGTCCTCCCGCTGCCTCTCCTTCACCGTCTTCTCCGCAGGCATGGTGACTCTGGCCGTCGAACCAAGGAAGGCTCTGCCTTCCGCAGTTGCGAGGAGGAGCGCAGCTCCGACGAAGCAATCCCCGCGTCGAATTCCATCCGTAGTATCGTGAAAGGGCACTGCTTCCTGATGTCCCCCCGCTACCTCTCCTTCGCCGTCTTCTCCGCCGGCATGACCACGCTGGCGGTGGAACTCACCGCCTCGCGGCTGCTGGGGAACGTCTTTGGCACGAGCAATCTGGTCTGGGCCAGCATAATCGGCTTGATTCTTATATATCTCACCGCCGGCTATTTCATCGGCGGCCGCTGGGCGGACCGCTCGCCGAATGCGGCCACGTTTTACAAGATCATCCTAGTGGCAGCATTCGCCTCCGGGGTGGTACCGCTTATTTCGAGGCCTGTGCTGCGAGCCGCCGCGAATGCCTTCGACGAATTGCAGATCGGCGTCTTGGCTGGCTCGTTTGTGTCGGTGCTGGTTCTGTTCATTGTGCCGATCACGCTGCTCGGCACGGTTTCCCCATTCGCCATCAGGCTCGCTATCGATGACAAAGAGCACGCGGGGCGCGTATCCGGGCGCATCTATGCCATTTCAACTCTGGGCTCATTCATCGGCACCTTCTTGCCAGTGCTGCTTTTCATCCCCATTGTCGGTACAACCTGGACCTTTCTTTTATTTAGTTTCTATCTAATGGCGGTTGCCCTGCTGGGACTTTCCCGTGCAATCGGTGGCCTTAAACTGCTTCCCTGGCTGCTGCTTCCTGTAATCCTTGTCCTCTTTGCAGCTGTCTGGTCGGGCGGGGCGTTCAAGGATTCCACCGGGCAGATTTACGAAACGGAATCGGCTTACAACTACATCCAGGTGTTGGAACTCGATGGCACCCGCTACCTGCGGCTCAACGAGGGGCAGGGCGTTCACTCGGTTTACGATCCTAACCATCTGGATTTTTCCGGGCCTTGGGAACAATTCCTGGCCGCGCCATTCTTCAATGCGCCGCCGTTTGCGCCAGAGGACATCCAATCCATCGCAGTCATTGGGCTGGCGGCGGGCACCAGCGCCCGCCAGGCCACTGCGGTGTTTGGAGATATTCCCATAGACGGCTTTGAGCTCGATCCGAAGATTATCGAGATTGGGCGCGAGTATTTCGGGATGACGATGGCAAACCTGGATGCCATCGCGCAGGACGGTCGCTGGGGACTGGAGCGCAGCGATAAAACCTATACTTTGATCGAAATCGACGCCTATCGTCCACCGTATATTCCACCGCACCTTACCACAGTTGAATTTTTCCAACTGTGCAAAGAGCACCTAACCGAGGATGGCGCATTGGCGATCAACGTCGGCCGGGCGCCGGAAGACCGGCGCCTTATTGACGCGTTGGTCGCAACCCTAGAAGAAGTTTTCTTCAGCGTGCATGTTATGGACGTGCCCAACACGTTCAATTCCTTGGTCTACGCGACGGTGCAAGAAACCTCATTCGACAATTTGCTTGCAAATTACCAGCTATTGATCGCCCGCGAGGACATCCATCCTTTACTGTTGAGTTCGATCGAGCGTGCCCTGGCCTTCCAGCAAGTAACGCCCAGCGGTGGCATTGTGCTCACCGACGAGCGCGCCCCAGTAGAATGGATCGTGAATAGCATGGTTCTTAACTTCGTGCTGTACGGAGAATTGGAACAATTGCAGTGAAAGAAACCACACGGCTTAAGATTCTCGGCTGGATAGCAAGCGTCCTCGCAGTTTTCGCCATCCTGCTCACCAGCGTCCGTCTGCTGCTCACTCCCGCCTTCGTCATTATCGAATACAACACGCCGGGTTTCCCCGCAGACCCATATGGCATGTCCAGGGAGCAGCGCCTGCGCTACGCGCCGCTGGCGTTGGAATACTTACTGAACGAAGAGGACATTACCTTCCTCGCCGACCAGCGCTTCGACGACGGCTCGCCGCTCTACAACGACCGCGAGCTCAGCCACATGGATGACGTCAAAGTTCTCGCGCAGCAATTCCTCACTGCGTGGGCAGTAATCCTGGTCCTGTTGCTCGGCATCGGCGTCACCGCGTGGCGCCTCGGATTTCCGGGGAATTTCAAGCACTGGATGAACCGTGGGGGAAAGCTAACTGTTGGTCTGATACTTTTACTTCTGGTAATTATTGGGCTTAGCTTCAACTGGCTTTTTACCGGCTTCCACACCGTCTTCTTTGAAGGTGATTCCTGGCTCTTCCTCTACTCGGATACGTTGATCCGCTTATTTCCGCTGCGCTTTTGGCGCGACGTATTTATTGCACTGGGATTGCTAAGCTTGGCCGCAGGATTTGCATTATGGTATGGATTACAGCCGCGGGGAAAGCCCAGGATTGCAAAGAAATAAGTTCGCTCTTTCCTCGTAGGGGCGTTTTGCAAAACGCCCAGGCCGCTTGCAAAGCCGCCCCTACATTGGTCCTATTTACTGCAACTTCGCCGCCACCAGCAAGCCATCCCGTATTGGAATGATCGATGTCGCCCAGCGATCGTTGTTGGTCATCACGCCGGTGAGTTCGCGGATCGTACTGGTGGCGGGGCTTTGATCCTTATCGTCAAAAATGCGCCCGCTCCAGAGGATATTGTCGACGATCAACAGCCCGCCGCTGCGCAGTTTCTCGTAAATTGTTGGAACGGCCTTGACGTATCCTTCTTTATCGATATCCATGAAGATGATGTCATAACCTGCGGGTGAGCTGCTGAGAGCCTGTACGGCTTCCGCGACCGTGTACTTTACGATGCCCTCGTACCCCAACACTTTCAAATGGCCGCGCGCCATCTCCGATAGTTTTTCGTCCCACACCACGTGATGAACTTCCCCGCCGCCGTTCTCTTGAACAGCGCGGGCAAACCAGGCCGTGGAATATCCGTAGCCCGAACCTAGTTCGTACACCCGCTTCGCGCCAAGCGTACGGGCCAACACATAGCACAGATGCCCGCAGATCGGCCCGATGATGGGGAAATTGTGCTCTTCCGCGTAAGCCTCCATTTTTTGGAGCTCGGGAACCCGCGGCGGGATCAGGTTTGTCAGATAGTCAGTTAGTTGGGGCGAAAGGATATCCATGGCTTAATCCAATAATAATCCCTCTGATGTCTGCGTGTCTGATTCTCTTCACAAAGACTCTAAGTAACTAGTTAAGCAGGTTTAAGCCCCGAATTTTTCCAGCCGCCCGGCATGAGCCAGCACCAGGGGCATAATGTCCGTCGCCGCGATCGTGCCCAGGCTGCCCTGCGTGCAGGCGCGTTCACCGAAGGTGGTCTGCTCATCCGCGAAACCGCGCTCCGGCGCCCACAGCAGCAGCGGCACCGGGTGCCAGGAGTGCATGCGCAGGCGGACAGGCGTCGAATGGTCGCCTGTGATTGCGACGACATCCGGTTTTAGATCCAGGAAAGTAGGCAAGGCTTGATCTACGCCTTCAATGACTTTGACCTTCGCGTCGAAGTTGCCATCTTCGCCCATGGAGTCGGTCTTCTTGATGTGGATGAAAAAGAAATCGTAGTCATTCCAAATCGACTTCGCCGCAGCGAACTCGTCCGCCGGGCTTTCGCCCGAAACATTGATGACGTCCATTCCCACCAGCTTGGACACTCCCCGGTACATCGGGTAAACCGCCACGCAAGCCGCTCGCAACCCATAGACATCCTGGTACTTTGGCAGCGCAGGGTCCCCGCCAAAACCGCGCATCGTCACCCCGTTGGCCTTTGGTTCATCCTTCAATACTTTGTGCGCTTTGCTGATCCACTCATTGAACAACTCGGCGGCCTTTTGTGAGGATTTGTTCACCGCCTTCGCTTTCAGCGGGGCCGCTCCGGTAATTTGCGGATCGGTATCTTCGATATCGCCGTTCAAACCTTTGCCCCGAAGAACGAGTGCAAAACGATATTCTTTTACATGTTGTACTTCTGCCTTGGCATCGTCCAGTTTGATCTTCTTCAGCTTCTCTACAATTGGCAAAGCTTCTTCCGTGCTGATCCGTCCAGCGCGCCGATCCGTAATTAGTCCGCTGCTATCCAGCGCGCAGAAATTGCCCCGTGCAGCCACGTCACCGCTTTTGATTTCCATGCCGATGCCCAACGCTTCCATCACCCCGCGGCCCACCGTGTATTCCAAAGGATCGTAGCCAAACATCGCCAGGTGAGCCGGGCCGGAACCCGGAGTGATCCCAGGACGCACGGGAACACTGCGCCCGAGCATGCCTTCCGCGGCCAGGCGGTCCATGTTGGGCGTTTGCGCAGCTTCCAGCGTGGTGGGGCCGCTAGGAACAAGTGGCAGGCCGCCGAGCCCATCCATCACTAGCAGGACGATTTTGGAATTGTTTCGACGCAGCAGTGAAGGCAAGATGTTTAACGGCATTGATTCCCAGTAAATCTAGGAGGTCTGGAAGTCTTTAGGTCCGCAAGTCGTGAAGTCATCGATCTCTAGACTTCAAGATATCAGGACAATTACGCTATCGCTTTCTCCGTGTCCTTGTCAAACAGGTGCATGTTATCGGCGTTGAAGAACACCTGGACCTTATCTCCAAGGCTGTAGTTTGAGCGGGGGTCGACGCGCCCGACGAAATCCTGTCCGGCGACCTTGTAAT
>JBOGUK010000105.1:0-17413 GCA_050695915.1 Anaerolineales bacterium | reverse complement strand
GAACTATATCGCGTGCGCGGGCTTCCCAGCAGTTTTTTCGTCGACCAGGACGGCGTGATTCGCTTTCTGCACATAGGCGAAATGAGTGAGGATGAATTGGACGGATATCTAACTCAACTAGGAGTGACGAATTGATAACTGTTGCTTTATACACCAAGGACAACTGCTCGCTTTGTGACCAGGCCGCTGAGGACCTGAAGGAAATCCAGGAAAAAATCCCTCATAACCTGGCCTTGGTGAACGTTGAAGAAGATGCTGACCTGAAGGCTGCCTACACTGACCGCGTTCCCGTATTGCAGGTTGGCCCCTATACTCTCGAGTCCCCGTTTGATCGCCAAAAAATCGAAATGACGTTGGGTGCAGCTCAGGACCGCTTAAAGCAAGTGGAAAACGACCCAAAATATAAAGAACGCAAGGAGTGCGGTTCACGAGTTAGCCGCGGTGAAACCGCCGGGGTTTGGTTTAGCAGGCATTATTTGGCCGTCGTCAATTTGTTTCTTTTCCTTTACGTAGGATTGCCCTTCCTGGCGCCCGTGTTAATGAACGCCGGGTACCCGGGCGCCGCTCGCCCGATATACACCGTGTACGGCGCGGTATGCCATCAGATGGCATTCCGCTCCTGGTTCCTTTTCGGCGAACAGCCGGTATATCCACGCTCCGCTGCTAACGTAGAAGGTCTGACTCCCTACGGCGCGGCAACGGGACTTGATGAAGAAAGCCTCCTTGACGCCAGACGCTTTATTGGCAATGAACAGCTCGGTTACAAGGTTGCCTTCTGCCAGCGCGATGTAGCGATTTATGGAAGTATGCTGCTATTTGGGCTCATTTATGCCGCCTCAGGGCGGCGGCTTAGGCCGCTGCACTGGGTTGCCTGGATCGTCATTGGGATCGCCCCGATCGCGCTGGATGGCTTCAGCCAGTTGCTTAGCCAAATCCCCGCTTTCGAATTCATCCCCTACCGCGAGAGCACTCCGCTGCTGCGCACCTTGACCGGCAGCCTGTTCGGCTTCACCACAGCATGGTTTGGGATGCCGCTACTTGAAGAAACCGCAGCCGAAAATCGCGTGGTGATCGCCGCCAAAAAAGTTCGCCTTACGAACCACAAAAAATCGAGTTAAGCTTCACGCATGCCGTTCACCGAAACTGATGGACTGCGCTATCTCACATTCGAGAGCCTGGCGCAGGCGCCTGTGGTTGCCGCAGTTTTCACCCGTCAGGGTGGGGTAAGCGAGGGGCCGCACGCATCGCTGAATGTAGGCGCACTTGTTGGGGATAAGCGCGACAGGGTGGATGAAAATCTGGAGCGCATTTTCGCGGCCATTGGTCGCCCGCGGAACTCCCTTTTCGATAGTTGGCTGGTCCATAGCGCCCGTGCACTGGTTGCGGATGCCCCGCGCCCCCCGGAATGGGAGCGCCCACCGCAGGCCGATATAGTGTTGACGAACAACCCGCACGTCACCTTGTTCATGCGGTACGCCGATTGTGTTCCGATTGTCTACTACGACCCTGGTCACCACGCCATCGGACTGGCGCACGCGGGCTGGCGGGGCAGCCTGCTAAAGGTAGCGGCACGAGCAGTTGAAGCAATGGGAAAAGCATATGGCTCTAAGCCTCAAGACTTACTCGTGTGCTTAGGTCCGGCAATTTGCACCAAGCACTATGAAGTTGGTGATGAAGTTGCCGAGCAGGTTCGACAAGTGTATGGAGATGCCGCGGATCTGTTTCTAAGTAAACTTGACGGCCATGCCCATTTAGATTTGATCGGGATGAACCAGGATACGCTGGAACAACTCGGGGTTAACCAGTTAGAGATCGCCCCGATGTGCACGTATTCTGAAAGCGGCGATTGGTTTTCTCATCGTGCGTCCGGCGGACGCACCGGGCGCTTTGGAGCTCTTATCGCCTTGGACTAATGATTGACCAAAAAGCATTACGTCGCAACCTGGAAAAGGTCCAGGAAAGGATATCGAACGCAGCGCGCCTTGCCGGGCGTGATTTGCACGGGATTCGCCTCGTGGTAGTAACCAAGGGGCGCCCTGCGGCAAGTGTGGAGGCTTTGGTTGAATTAGGCGTTCGTGATATCGGGGAAAGCTACGCCGAAGAGGGCGCCGCCAAGAAGCGGACGCTTGCGAATTTGCCCGGGTGTAAGTGGCATATGATCGGGCATATTCAGAGCCGCAAGGCAAGTTTAGTGGCAGAGCATTTCGATGTAATCCACTCTCTCGACAGCCTGAAGTTGGCAATGCGTTTGGACAAATTCATTCGGGAGTCCGGAGGTTCCATGCCCGTATTGCTCGAATGCAACATAAGTGGAGAGGGAAGTAAATATGGGTGGGACGCAACTGAAGAAAACTCTCAGCTCTGGAGTGACATTGAGCAAATTGTGAAACAGAATGGCCTTAGAATTCAGGGTTTGATGACCATAGCTCCAATCGTCCAAAGCCCGGACGAAGCACGCCCTTATTTTGCAAAACTGCGCGAGTTGCGCGATGCCTTGGCTGTCCGCTTCCCCGGGGCTGACTGGTCACAATTATCGATGGGGATGAGCAGTGATTATGAAGCTGCAATCATGGAAGGAACGACCATGTTGCGCATCGGCACAGCTATCCTTGGGGAGCGGCCTGACTAGCGGAGGAATCTTGCTTTACTTCATCTCGCTTTTCTTCGATATTCTCACCTGGGTGGTGATCGCCCACGTACTAATGTCGTACTTTCTCTCTCCCTATCATCTGGCTCGTGAGACAGTGGATCGCTTTGTGGAGCCTATGCTAAGACCTATTCGCAAGGTTGTTCCACCGATAGGGGGCCTGGATTTCAGTTCGTTCGTCCTTATTATTCTTCTGCAACTTTTGAGCGCGTTGTTCGTTGGCATGTTTAGGACGATATAAAGGTAAATGTCTCCAAAGGGCAGGCAGTTAACTGGTGGTAGGAGAGGCGCAGCTTTGGCTATTCGTCTGATTCCGCGGGCAAAGCGGACCGAGATTGTCGAAATCCTTCCCGACGAAACCATAAAAATTCGAGTGACCGCACCTGCCCTCTGGGATCGAGCAAACGAGGCGCTCGTCACCTATCTCGCAAAAATTCTTGATGTGGCCGAAAGCCGAATAGAAATCGTGGCAGGCAAAAAAAGCCGAAATAAGTTAGTCACGATTCTCAATATGGAAAGCGCTGAGGCACAAGCCAGGGTGCTAAAAGCGCTCGACAGCTAACCCGCGTACAAGATCCTTTTACACGTATCACAGCGTGCCAACTGGTTTGGCGACCGTGAGGCCTGCGATAGCGAGGCGGAAAGCTCTGCCCCGCAAGCGGAACAAGTCTTGTTTTGCACCTTGGCCACAGCTTGTCCGCCTTTGCTCTGGCGCAGCGAGGAATAGACCTTGATATCCCCCTCGGGAATGCCGTGGGCTGCGCTGGTGCGTTCCTCTTGCAGACGGGCGAGTTCCACTGTGAGTTGGTTTTGCTCACTGCCCAGCGTTCGGTTTTCGACTTCGCGCTGGGCGCGGACTGCTTCCAGATTCTCCTGAGCGAGCTTCGAAGCATTCTGGGCGCTCTCGACCTGCATCATTTTTTCCAACTGCACATTTTCGAGTGTGCGCAGATGCCGGCTGAGCGATTCGGCTTCCATCTGCAGGTCCTGTAGTTCCTTGGGATTGGTCACCGTACCCCCATAAAGACTAGCCTGGTTTTGGTCGATCTTTTCCTGCTGCGCCTTGACTTCTTCCTCCGCTCCGCGGAGTTCTCTCTGCACCGCCTGTTCTGCTCTCGCAAAGTCTTCCGCAGCTGTGTGCGCCTCGCGGATTATCTGGTCTTGGGCAAGCGCGGCCTCGATTTCCTCCAGACGGGCTTTCATACCGTCGATTTGGCTGTCGATCTGTTGCAGGCGATAGAGTTTAAAAGGCTCGCTCATCCGCAGGCATTATAGGTGGGGCCACACTAATCGACAAGAATAAGCTGAATCCTGCTCGCTTTGGCTCTGCTAGAATACCGCGGTGACGCGCAAAACAGAGCGGTGGTTCGCAATCGGCCTTATTCTTGTTTATATTATTGCGCTTACCACTCCTTTTGTTTATGCGTTTGGGATGGAAAATCAAGAGGTTGTCTTCGGGGGATTCCTCATCAATCCAATCGACAACAACAGCTATCTCACAAAAATGCGACAGGGTTACAACGGGAACTGGCTCTTTACCCTGCCGTACACGGCTGATTCAGGCGAGGGGACGGCGATCAATCTCTATTACATTTTTCTTGGGCACGTTGCGCGGGCCGCGCAGTTTTCACTGATATTTACTTTCCACTTAGCGCGCGTGGTAGGCGCATTGCTATTGGCGATCGCACTTTATGGCCTTGTTTCATCCATGGTCGAGCAATCGAGTACCAGAATGTTTGCGCTGGGGCTGGTCCTATTCGGATCTGGATTGGGTTGGCTGGCGATTCTGATCGGCTTACTTACAAGCGATTTTTGGGTCACCGAGGCTTACCCTTTTCTCGCAGGTCTTGCGAATCCACACTTTACTATTGGACTTGCCCTGCAAGTGTGGCTGCTAACGCCAGTTGCGCGAGCGACGCCTTCGGCATTTATGAAGGTTTCTACTTTTTTGGCTGTGTTTCTGTTATCAGTAATTTACTTGTTTGGATGGCTGGTCACGGCCTCGGTGCTCGGAGCCTGGACGCTCTGGAAGTTGTATCTCAAGTCCGCGCAACGTGAAGACTGGCAGCGATTGCTTTTGGTTGGCGTCGCTGGAGCGCCCTATGCCTTCTATGCCTGGTGGACCGTTAATCACCATGCAGCTTTAGCCCAGTGGAACGCCCAAAATGTCACGCCGGCCCCATCGCCGCTTGATTTGTTAATCTCGCTTTCGCCAGCACTGATTTTGGCTTTGTTAGCGATCCCAGGAATATTTAAGAGCAAAGAAACCCGTTTCCAATTCCTGCTTATATGGCTTTTCGTTGATTTGTTGCTGGTGTATTCCCCACTTAATCTTCAACGCAGGTTGATTTCCGGCATTTTTGTACCTGTCGCCTTACTTGCCGTTCACTGGATCCATGGATCAAGTGCAAGGTCCCGAATTAGCTTCCTGGTTCTTTTCATACTCTCGATCCCAACGAATATTCTGATCTTGACTGGCGCATTGCAAGCTGTTGCAGCAAATGCGCCTCAGCTCACCATCTATCAGCCAGAATTAGCCGCCTTTTCCTGGCTGGAAGAAAGCGCCCCTCCGGGTTCCCTGGTATTGGCGGGGCCGGAAACAGGATTGCTCATTCCGGCATACACCGATGCGCGCGTTGTTTACGGTCATCCCTTTGAGACAGTAAATGCTGAGTCTAAAAAATCAGATGTGACCGAATTCTTTTCGGGTCAGCTCACCAGCGTCGAGACAATTTCTTATTTGCAATCAGAGGGAATTGATTATTTATTTTACGGGCCCCGCGAGCGCGAGATAGGTTTGCTGCCGGAGATTCCCGGCTGGGCCGAAATCGTCTCGTTTAAGGATGTTGTAATTTGGGGCGCCGTGCAATAGCTGCACCTTACCGTTTATGAAACTAAAACCAGAAGGACGTTGGATCTTATTCTTTTCCATTGGGTTAATCATCCTGACCAGCGCCCCATACATTTATGCTGCGCGCCAGGCAGGCGAGGATTGGGAGTTTACCGGATTCTTATTCGCGGTTGAAGATGGTAATTCATACATCGCCAAGATGCTGAACGGCGCCTACGGGGACTGGCTATTCCGCAGCCCATATACCTCAGAAGAGCAGGCGGGAGCCTTGCTTTACGTTCCGTATCTTCTCCTAGGGAAAATAATTGGCGCGAGCGTCTCACATGCCGATTTTGTGATCGCGTTTCATGGTTTTCGCGCTGCTGCTATTTTTGCGGTGTCGTTTGCGATGTATGCCTTTATTTCTCTGTTTGTTTCCGATCGTTTTTATCGGCGCGCAGGCTCGGCAATCGCCCTTCTTGGAAGCGGGCTGGGCTGGATGGTTTTATTGGCCGGTCGTTCAGAAGTATTTGGATCGCTGCCATTGGAGTTTTACTCTCCGGAAACTTTTGGCTTCTTGGGCATATTCGGCATCCCCCACCTTGCGATGGCGCGTGCTCTGCTGCTTTGGGGATTATTGCTTTACCTGAAACCAGTCAAATCTATCTGGATACCCGTTGTGGTTTGGTTCGCGTTGGCCCTTACGCATCCGCTGAATGCAGCCTTGGGACTTTTGCTCATTTCACTGCACTTGATATTTCTCTTTCTGCGGAATGAGGGGGACCTATTGCTTTCTACTAAGCCTGCGCTGCCTGCCTTCTTTGGCGCAGGAGCTATTATGGTTGTCAATCTTCTGCAATATGCAAGCGATTCATACTTACAGAACTGGGCATCCCAAAATCTAATCACCAGCCCACACCCAGTGCATTATTTGCTCGCTTACGGTTTGCTGCTCCCATTTGCGATCATCGGATTACGCGCACTTTGGCGCAGAGAGAAAAGATTGGCGACGTTTGCGGGCGTATGGCTGCTTGCATTGCCCTTTTTCCTGTATATTCCCTTTAGTTTGCAACGCCGCTTTGCCGAAGGCGCCTGGGTGCTTCACGTTTGCTTGGCGCTTTGTTCCATCGAAAGCGTAACTTTGCGGAAGCGGTTATATCTATTGGGACTTTTCACGTTGACAATTCCCAGCACATTAGGCCTGATCCTTGGCGCCTGGCAAGAAAGCCGTCGAGCAGAACCGCCAGTGTTTCGCAGCGCCAACGAAGTTGAGGCGCTTTCCTTTTTCCCATTCGAGTCACCAAAATCAATAGTTTTGGCGTCTTACGAGATTGGAAACCCACTTCCCGCCTGGTCTCCAGTCCACGTCTTGCTTGGACATGGGCCTGAGTCAATTGACTTTCAGCGAATCTCAATCAGCATCGAAGAGTTTTATTCGCAAGAAACTTCTGACGCGGCTCGCCAGAACCTAATCGCGGAGCATGGGATTGATTATGTATTCTGGGGGCCCGATGAGCGCGCCTTGGGAGATTGGAGCCCAGACTCGGCCGATTATCTCGATGAAGTTTTCTCAAGTGAGGGATATCGGATATTTCGCACAGTCAAATGAGCAAACGGATTTCAAAGTTTAGGATTTCGCCAAGTTTCCTGGTGCTGATCTCGCCCTTTGTGTTGCTGTCTCCAGTTTGGCTGACGGGCAGGGCTCTTTACTGGGGAACCCCTTCAACGCAATTTATCCCATGGTGGTGGCAGGCATGGCTCACCCTAAAAGCGGGGGAGTTGCCGCTTTGGAACCCAATGGTTGGGATGGGCGCCCCGTTACTGGCAAACTATCAGTCCGCGTTGCTTTATCCTCCAACATGGATCTATTTCATCCTTGCAGCCATCGGAGGCATGCCACTCATGGCATGGGGGCAGGCGCTTCTGGTTGCTGCACACCTTGCCTGGGCAGGCTGGGGGATGGTGATGCTGTTGCGCAGATTATCGGTCGGTGAGATGGGGCAGACCATCGGAGGACTCGCTTTCTCGCTTTCGGGTTACCTGGTAGCCCGAGCTCATTTTCTGAGCATCAATGCGTCAGTTTCCTGGCTACCCTGGATTCTGTTGGCGACATATGAGCTCGCAACGGATAAACAATTGAACCAGCGAGTGCTGCTGAAGGCAAGCTTATTTTTCGGCTTGCAATGGCTTGCCGGGCACGCGCAAATCTCGTGGTACACACTCTTGCTCGCGGCCGCTTGGTTTGTTTTCTGGAGCGTGAAAGCCGGAAAGCGCACCCTTCGCAATGTGGCGCCTTTGTCGCTGGTACTCATTTTTGCTCTTGCGCTTTCCCTGGGGCAACTCTTGCCCACCGCGGAGTACTTGGCGAACTCCCAAAGGGCCGTCTCCCTGGACCCTGAAGAAGCGATGGCTTATTCATTTTGGCCGTGGCGCTTCCTGACCTTGGTGGCCCCAAATCTCTTTGGAAACCCCGCGCATGGTGACTATTGGGGGTACGCAAATTACTGGGAGGATGCAATCTATGTTGGCTTGTTGACCGTGTTGTTGAGTATAGGGGCCTTGCTTTCGCTAAAAAGACTGAATGATCGGCGCCCGCTAAAGTTGTTCTTGCTTGGCGTCATAGTCGTTTCATTCCTATTGGCGCTCGGACCCCGGCTTCCTTTTTTCCCCTGGTTATTTTCAAATGTGCCAACCTTTGATTTTTTTCAGGCGCCGACCAGGTTCATGGTCTGGGCCGTGTTCGCACTGGCATTGCTTGTCGGCTTGGCTGTGGAACTATGGCGTCGACCTGTTGGAAGATGGCTTTATTGGTCGCGCCTTGGAGTCGCCGGCGCCGCGGCCATCGTGATCGGAAGTGCAATAGCCGCGGCCGTGAAAAGTGCAGGCGAGACCCAAATCGACGATACGTTTTTTGGCGCAAGCGCAACGGCGGGCATTATCGCGCTCGGTATCGCCATATTGAATATTCTGGCGCCAACCAAGGATATATCCAAACGGGTGGGCTGGACATGGACCGTTTGCGGTCTGCTGGCATGCGACTTGGTATTCTCCGGGTGGGGATTGAACCCCGGAACATCACTGGATTTTTATCGAGAGCATTTAGGCAATGAATCCTCCATGCGGGCCGACCTGGGTCGTATTTACATCCCCGCTGAGGATGAGTACGCGCTGAAATTCGATGTCTTATTTCGGTTCGACGATTTCAAAACCGAGAGTGCTCATCTCGTTCGGGAAACCTTTCTTCCGAACACATCCTCATTAGCAGTAATCCCATCGGCGAATAATTTTGACCCACTAACGCCGAATCGATATCAGAGATGGATCGACACACTCGAAAATGCAGACAATGATTTAAGAGAAGCCCTGTTTTCACAAATGGGACTTTCTTACATCGAGCAGATCAACTCGCTTGATCCGTTGGAATTCGAATTCGTACCCACTTCGGGTTCACCCCGCGAAAGATGGGTCAATTGTGCCTTTGCTGTAAAAAACCAGGATGAGGCTTTTGGTCTCCTCGCGGCGGATACTCTTAACTTAGAGAAGGTGGTCATCATCGAATCAGATGTAAGGGGCGGTGGCCCCATATGTGGTTCTGCCGAGGATGGGAGTGTCGCGCTCATCGAATCGACAGCAAATCGGGTCAGTCTTCTAGTCGAAGCCCCGGGCGGGGGGTGGCTGGTGTTGGCGGATGCCTGGTACCCGGGCTGGCGCGCGTTTTCAAACGGTGAAGAACTTACTCTCTACCCGGCGAATGGAACGTTTCGGGCGGTGAAGTTGAATCCAGGACAGGAGCAGATCGATTTCGTTTTCCGGCCGGCCAGCTTTTACGTCGGACTTGCCGTCAGTTTGCTTTCCTGGCTGCTTTGGACGATTTTTTGGATGCGATCCGCCGTATCGGGAAAAGAACTGAACAATCTGAAGAGAGATTCGGTATTCTCCTAGGAAGTCCGCTATCATTAGCAAAAAAATTGGAGAGAGGCATGAAAAAGGTTAGTTCCTTCGCTGAGAAGCTCCTTGAAAACGTGGAGAAAGTGATCGTTGGCAAGCGCGAAGCCGTCGAGCTTACGATAATCAACTTGCTTTGTCAGGGTCATCTGCTCATCGAAGACGTGCCTGGTGTGGGGAAAACGATGCTGGCTCGCAGTCTGGCTCGCTCGTTGGGAGCCACCCTCAGCCGTATCCAGTTTACGCCGGACATGCTGCCGAGCGATGTGACCGGCGTTTCGATCTTCAATCAAAGCACGCGGGAATTCGAATTTCGCCCGGGACCGATCATCGCCCAAATTGTGTTGGCAGATGAGATCAATCGTGCCACGCCGAAAACGCAGGCGGCATTGCTGGAAGCGATGCAAGAGCGCCAGATCACCGTGGACGGAGTCACGCGTCCGATGCCGGTTCCTTTCATGGTGCTCGCTACGCAAAACCCAATTGAATACGAAGGAACATTTCCACTGCCTGAGGCGCAGCTGGATCGCTTCCTGCTGCGCATTCGGCTTGGTTACCCCTCCACAGAAGATGAGGTTCGCGTTTTAGAGCAGCAGCAATATACCCATCCGGTCGAAACGTTGAAAGAAGTGGTCAGCGTGAAAGAATTGCTCGACGCTCAAGAAGCTATCAAGGAAATCTATGTTTCCGACCCACTGAAGCGTTACATCGTTGACCTGACTCGCAGCACGCGCGATCAAGAAGATGTCTATTTGGGTGCGAGCCCGCGCGGCAGCCTGGCCTTGTTTGCTGCCAGCCGAGCCCGTGCAGCTCTTCTCGATCGCGATCATGTCCTCCCTGATGACGTACAGGCGCTGGCGCGAGCGTGCCTCGCGCACCGCATCATCCTGGGTCCGGCGGCCAGGCTGCAGGAAATCAACGCCGAAGCCTTGGTGAGCGATCTTTTGGAAAAGGTTCCTGTGCCTGGCGCTGATTTGGAATACGCGCAGGCTTGATGACTCCGTCGTTACGCATCATCTTAATTCTCCTGCTGGTCAGCCTGATCGGAATGGCGGTCAGTGGCCAGAGCATTTACGCACGCTTGAGCTATCTTTGGTTTCTCCTCATCACAGGCAACTTTTTGCTTTCGCGCCTGGCGCTTAAGGGCATTGAGGTCTCGCGCATGGCGCGGGTCCATCGGGCGCAGGTGGGCGAGGTTTTCGAGGAGGTTTTCGAGATCTGTAATCGCAGCCGAATGCCGCATGGGTGGCTGGAAGTTCGCGACGAAGGAAATCTGCCCGGCGCCCGCAGTTCGCGTGTGCTTTCGATGATCGGCCCTAAACGCGTGCGGAGTTTTATCTCGAGGAGCAGGCTTATTACTCGCGGTATTTATAAGCTTGGGCCAACACGCCTACATTCAGGGGACGTGTTTGGTTTCTTCCCCGTGACCCGCTTGGTCCCCGGCGTGACGACGCTCACTGTTTACCCCCAGGTTGTGGATTTGTATGGCATGCCGCATTTACCCGGCATGCTCCCGGGCGGCGAAGCGTTGCGCCGGCGCACGCACCAGATCACGCCAAATGCAGCGACGGTGCGAGAGTATGCGCATGGTGATCCCATCAGCCGCATTCATTGGCCCAGCACCGCCCGGCGGAACCGGCTCATCGTGAAAGAATTCGAGTTGGATCCGCTGGCGGAAGTGTGGATTTTCGTTGACGTCGAAGAGAAGAGCCACCATCGACTTGGTTACACCTTGCCAACGGACGCTGGCAGTGTGATGTTCCATCAAGAACACCAGCGTCCGATGCTTCCTGCAACCGTGGAGTACGCCGCCAGCTCCGCTGCCTCGCTGGCCCGGCACTACTTAAGGGTTGGGCGATCAGTTGGCCTGGTGGCGGCCGCACGGGGCCTGGACATCTTGCCCGCGGACCGCGGCGCTCGCCAGCTCGGCAAGATTATGGAGACGCTGGCGCTGCTGCGAGCGGATGGGGAGCGTTCATTCGTGGGTGTGACACTGGAAACGGCGCGGTTCCTTCCGCGGGGAAGCACCATCATTCTTATCTCGCCTTCAACTCGCCGGGATTTCCTGCTCTTGGTCGAGCAATTGCGGCGACTTGGCCTGCGACCGGTCGTGGTTTTGATCGATGCGGAATCCTTTGGTGGCGAGAGTGGCAGCAAGGCGCTAGCCCAGGCGCTCGGCGGGGCGGGTATTCCACAGGTGTGTATATCGGAGGGGCAGTTGCTCTCCAAAGCCCTCCAGCAGTTAAGCTCTTATTCCGGGGGCCTTTGTAAATTGATCTAGGGAGATAGGCACGCTTCGCAGCTTTAGAAGGTTTCTCGCTCGCATTGACGGACTGGCTGGGGGTAAAGGTATTCGGGGTGGTTTGCTACCTGAACTAAAATACGCAGTTCTATGAAAAGGCGTAAACGGGCAAACCCTGTGGTTCACTGGAGCAGACCAGCACGGTATGTAGTGCTGGTTCTCCTGATCATCCTGGCTGCCATTTTCATTTACGCGATCCGCCCGATCATTGGACCGCTGGTGATCGCGGCGTTGCTGGCTTATCTGATATACCCGATCGTTCGCTGGCTGCACGTAAAGCTCCGACTAAAGCACGGGACGGCAGTGCTCATTGTTTTCTGGGTGCTGTTCGCGGCCGCTCTACTGGCGCCGGCCGCCTTGACGCCGCTGCTGATCCGTGAGTTGGACACGATTGAGTATGACTTTGTTCGTTTCCGCGTAATTGTGTATGGCGCATTGGCGAAATTTCAATTCTTGGGGTTTTCGCCCGCTCAAGAGATTCCCGATACGGAAACCTACCTTGCTGATCTGCTTCACCCGGAACAATTGTTGGGTGTGCTGCGCGCTGCGACGGAAAATGTGATTTGGGTGCTGGTGATTCTGGTTTCCACGTTTTACTTGCTGCTCGATGGAGAAAAACTGCGCAAGTGGGGAATCGAACTTTTTCCTGAACCTTATCGAGGCGATCTGGACCGCCTTCTGGTGCAACTTTCAGATGTATGGAAGTTTTTCCTGCGCGGGCAATTCGCCACGATGCTGGTGATTGGCTTGGTGTCAGGCGTGACAGCCGGCGTAATCGGTTTGCCGGGTGCGGTTGCGATCGGATTGCTGGCGACGGTGATAGCGGTGCTGCCCTCGGTAGGCACGTCAATTATGATCGCGGTGGCTGGCGCGGTGGCGCTGCTGACAGATTTCAACTACCTGGGGTTGGCGCCGCCCTTATATGTGGCCTTGACGGTGGTTCTCTTTACGGCTATTCACTTGATGGAAAATTACTGGCTGCGGCCGCGCATTCTGGGTACTCGGCTGCATTTACATCCGGGGTTGATCCTTGTGGCGATCATCGGAGCGCTGACGTTGGGCGGGATTTTGGAGGCGCTGATTATCGTGCCGCTTATCAGGTCGGCGGAGATTTTGGGGCGGTATCTGATCAAGAGAATGTTGGCGGTGGATCCGTGGGGGTGAATAATTGAATAATCCTTCAATGTCATTTCGAGCCATGCCAATGGGGGTACGGGCGTAGCATTCCCTCGTCGGTGCAATAGCAGCTTCCTCGGGACAGGGCTACGCCCGTACGGAGTCCTTGGCCTGAGAATGCCATCCAGGCTCCGTATTTATGCAGCATCTTCGAGGGGCGCACTGCAGTGCGCCCCTACAACTTTTAGCGGGTAAATTCCTCCCAACAGTCGGTTACAAAATCCGAAAACTTTTTGCGGAAGATATCCGCACTGAAGCGCTCGGCGTTTTTTCTAATCGCGCCACTGTCGAAAGATTTTTCCAGGGCTTCGAAGCGCTTGACCGCGGCGACGATGTCATCAGACGTTTGGCGCTGGAAGAAGAGGCCCGTTTCGCCGTCGATGACGGTTTCGGTGAGGCCGCCGCGCCCGTAGGCGATCACCGGGCAGCCGGCGGCTTGGGCTTCCACAGCGGCGATGCCGAAGTCCTCTTCGGCGGTGTAAACGAAGGCGCGGGCTTCCGCCATTAAGGCAGCGAGTGTTTCCGGGCTCTGGAATGGCAGGATTTGGATGTTTTTTGCAGCCAGTTTCTTAATCTTCGAAAGCTCAGAACCTTCGCCCACGATGATCAACCGCTGGCCGAGCTGGCTGAAGGCTCTGGCGATGAGATCCACGCGCTTATAGGGCGCAAGGCGGGAAACGGTGAGGTAGTAATCTTTTCGAATCGGCGAGGGTTTGAAGTTCTCGACATGAACAGGTGGATTGATCACCTTCGCCTCGCGACCGAATGCGGCTCTTATTGCGCTTGCTGTCCAGGCTGAATTCGTGAGGAGATGATCGGGACGCTGCGAGGCGGTCCGATCCCAGCGGCGAAGGTAAGCCAGCAGCAGTCGAATGGGAAGGGCGCCGTAACCTAACTGCAGATGTTGTTGATACTGGTGCCAGGCGTAGCGCATGGGGCTGTGAATGTAACTGATGTGTAATTGCCGGGGCGAGGTTTTCAATCCGTGAGCAAATGCAGCGCTGCTCGAAATGATGAGGTCGAATTCGTTGAGATGGAATCTCTCGATGACTTTCGGCATCAATGGGATGTAGATGCGATGCGTGGAGGCTGATAAAGGCAGCTTGCCAATAAAGCTAGTGCGGATTTCACGGTTGGCTATCGAGCTTTGAGCGAATTCTTTGGGATCGTGAATCAGTGTGTAGATTGGAGCTTCAGGATAAAGGTCTGCGAGTTCCTCCAAAACCCTTTCGGCGCCGCCGCGCACGTTAAGGCGATCATGGACTAAGGCGATCTTCGGCTTCGATGCTGGCATGCAGGCTCGTTTAGATGCTTATGATATAGTCTTTCACTTGCGTCTAAGGTGAACACATTATTTTAAGTTAAGAAATCCCCGCTTTTATGCGAAACAACATCGTGGATTCATTGCCGAAACTCAGTTGGGGCGCATTTTTTGCCACCATCGTTTTGATCCCCTTTCGCCTGCGCCTTTTCACGGTTTCCCGTCCCATGCCCCCGCTCTGGGAGGATTACACGGATCTTTTGCTGTATGCAAGCGATGTGACTTTACTAGTTACAGTGGCAGCGTGGGGCCTTCAACTTGTGGGGCCGTTAGCTGCGCAGCGCAGTGCGCAGCTGCAAGATGGGAAGAAACTCGAAACAGGCCCTAAGTTCATCACATTCCCACTTATTGGCTTCACTCTGATTGGATTGATTACTTCGTTCACTTCTATTAATCCGGTGCTCTCTTTTTACCATGCGGTGCGCCTTGCAATTCTGTTTGGTTTCTATTTAGTCATTATCAACAACGTGACCTCCATCCGGAAACTCATCGCCCCGCTTAGCGTGATGCTGCTTGTACAATCAATAGCGGCCATTATTCAAGCGCAAACCCAGCGGTCGGTTGGGCTCCAACTCCTGGGTGAATATACGCTCGACCCGGCGTGGCACGGCGTGAGCGTGGTGTGGGCTGAAGGGTTGCGTTCGCTAAGAGCTTATGGATTTGCTTCGCATCCGAACATACTCGCCGGTTCACTGGTATTTGCTTTACTGATGATTTCAGGATCGCAGGTTTTCCAGGAGGAACGGATGAGCTTCCATACCTTCGCTCTCGCAGCCGCAGGCGTACTGGCTCTTTTTTTCACTTATTCGCGGTCCGCATGGCTGGCGGTCTTTGTATCTGTGATGTTCCTTATTTATCACTTATATGTGCGAAGCCAAAAAACCACTTTTTGGCGAGACATTGGAGTGTTAGCGGTGATCTTCGCGATTTCCTTGCCTTTCGTATGGGCGAATAAGCAACTTGTCGGGATTCGCCTGAATCCTTCCGTCTCTTTCCAGGAGATCGAACTTGAAACTGGATCAGCTGGCGGCAGGCGAGTGCTGGCCTCGGCGGCGAACTCCATTTTTGAGGACAACGCGATCCTTGGCGTGGGACTGGGAACTGCGTCGCAGGCGATGATGGAAGCGTTCCCCGTTTTCCCCGTGCCCTATGCTCCTGCTCACAACGTGCTGTTGAACGCGGCTCTCGAAACTGGACTTCTGGGGGCGCTCTTCACCTTTATTCTTTTGCTTGCGCCATGGGTCACTCTGTTTTTGAAAAGAGGAACGGGATTGATGTCGGACCTGATCGTTTCGTCTTCGGTACTGCTGGCGCTCACGGTTGTCGGGTGGTTTGATGTGTACCCGCTCTTGGTAGGAACGGGCATCCTTTTGCAATATCTTGCCTGGGGAATGTGGGCTCGAAGCTATATGGATTTCGTTACATAAGGCCCTAGATTGAATAGTTTATTGTTTATCCCCATCGCAGTTTTGTATTTTTTGGTAACCGGACTTTTGTTCCTCTATGGGATCAACTTTCTCTACCTGATCTGGCTGGCCTTGAAGCGCGGCCCGCGTGAAGGAAAACACAAGCGGCAACTCGATCCCATTCCCAAAGTGACGGTTCACCTTCCTATTTTCAACGAAATGTACGTAGCTGAACGGTTGGTGCAAGCGGCTGCGAAGCTTGATTACCCGCGGCGCTTGCTCGAGATTCAGGTGCTCGATGATTCGACTGATGAAACCTATGAGATTGTTCGAAAAGCCGTGGACAGGATCCGGCGTTCCGGGACCGATATCAAGCATCTCCATCGCAAAAACCGCGATGGTTATAAGGCTGGCGCGTTGCGCGATGGCTTCGCCAGCGCGAAAGGCGAGTTCATCGCAGTATTTGACGCCGATTTCCTGCCGCCGCCCAGTTTCCTGAAGGATACGCTGCCTGAACTCCGCGATCCAAAGGTCGCCTTCGTGCAAACGCGGTGGGGGCATCTCAACCGAGATTTCTCGTTCCTCACGCTGTTGCAGTCGCTGGCCATCGATGCCCATTTCATGGTGGAACAGTTGGGGCGACAGTTTGGAGGTTACTGGTTCAATTTTAATGGAACCGCCGGGATCTGGAGAAAGGCGGCTATCGAAGACGCCGGCGGCTGGACAGCAGACACGCTGACTGAAGATCTCGACCTTTCCTACCGGGCCTTCCTGAAGGGTTGGAAGGCACGATACCTGAGTTCGGTGGAGACGCCTGCCGAAGTACCCATCACTTTCAACGGCTTCCGCCGCCAGCAGCATCGCTGGGCGCGGGGCAGCCTGGAATGCGCGGCGAAGCTGCTTCCCGAGGTGTGGAGGAGTAAACATCCGCTGCGCGCGAAAATCGAGAGCACCTTTCATCTTACCGGTTATACAGTTCATCTACTCCTGCTTGCTTACTGTTTGCTGTACCCGCTGGTGATCCTTTTCTCGCAGAATTTTCCGGGCCTGATTTCGCTCTTTGGCGCGGCCTACGTTTTCAGTTTTACGTTCTTCGCGCCCACGTTGCTCTTTATCGCGGGACAGCATCAACTGGGGCGGCGCTGGATCCACTGGCTACCGTTGCTGCTCGTGGTGTCGGCCTTTGGAGCGGGGATGATGCTGAACACGTTCAGGGCGGCGATGGAGATCATCAACCGCAAGCCCAGCGAATTCCGGCGCACCCCCAAGTTTGGTGTGGAAAGCCGAGGCACGGCCTGGACCTCCAAGCGATATCACCTCAAACTGGACACCATTGTGTATTGGGAGCTGGTGTTTGCCGCGTTGAATATCGTCACGATGGTTCTCGGCCTGCAGGCGGGCTACTGGCTGATTTCGTTCTACGCCGCGTTGTTTGCGTTCGGTTTTGCGTTTACGTCGATATACACCATCGTCCAAACGATAAAGATCCACCGAGTGCAGAACCTGCGCGGATTGGAGCTGCCGGTTCAGTAGGCACGAAATGGCCACGCGATACACTCCGTTCGTGATCTCTCCGAACCTCGTATTCCACGACTACGACCTGCGAAGCGCGGTTCTTTTCACCCTGGCCTATTCGGACGTCTTCGATTACCCGCTAACTGTCGAAGAGATCCATCGCTATCTCATTGGACACGGCGCGCGGCAAGAGGAAGTTCATGACGCGATAGATAAAGCAAGCACCGATAAACAGTTGACCAACGGCGGAGCACATTACGCACTGCACGGG
>JBOGUK010000104.1:0-6373 GCA_050695915.1 Anaerolineales bacterium | reverse complement strand
GCCTTGGCAAGCGCGACATGCTGGAACTGCTGCGCGTGCTTCCGATGAGCGCCCACCAGTACTTGAACGGGCATTTTGAAAATGACGCACTCAAAGGATTGCTTGGATCGGTGAGCGTCACGGGGTTGATGCAGGGTCCGCGCGCCTCAGGGGCCGCCTTCATGCTCCTGTACCAGCAACTTGGCGGCACAAACGGCGGGTACCGCTCCAGTCGCATCGTGCGCGGCGGAGTGGGCAAAGTGAGCGAGGCCCTTGCGGCTGCGCTCAAGGCGCATAGTGGCGAAATCCGAACAGGAGCTTCGGTATCCAAAATCCTCGTCGAGCGACATCGCATCGTTGGCCTTCGGTTGGACAGTGGCGATGAAATCGAAGCCAATCTCATCCTTTCCAGTGCGGACCCTCGCACCACGTTCTTCGGCCTGCTTGGTGGGCCAGAGCTATCCCCGCGTATAGTGCGTCGCCTGCGCAGCCTCAAGCAGCGCGGCAGCACTGCGAGCGTCCATTTGGCGCTAAGCGACCTGCCTGATTTTCCATCCGCCAATGGCGACGCGAAACGGCTGACCGGCGCCATAGTGATCTGCCCCGACATGGATTACGCCGAGCGTGCTTACGATGATGCAAAATACGGCCGTATCTCTACTGCGCCGATCCTGGAAGTGCGCATCCCCTCGCTACTGGATCAATCTCTGGCACCGGGCGGCCAGCACACGATGTCAATAGTCTTCCGATATGCGCCATATCACCTACGCGATTCGGGTTGGGACACGCAGCACGAAAAGCTCGGTGATCTCGCGATCGAAACGTTAAATGAATACGCGCCCAACCTTAAACACATAACCTTAAACCGTAAAGTCATCACCCCCCTCGATTACGAACGCGATTACAGGCTTGCCGAAGGGAGCATCATGCACGGTCAAATGGGGCTGGACCAGTTGCTCCTGATGCGCCCGGTTCCTGGTTTCATCGGTTATCGCAGCCCAGTTTCCGGCTTGTACCTTTGCGGCGCCGGGGCTCATCCAGGCGGCGGACTCACTGGCTTGCCTGGGCTCAACGCGGCAAAGCAAGCCAGCCAGGAAACCAGTTAGCTCGCTTTTGTGATTGGCTTAAGGAAAATAAATCTGTAAGCGTTCGCGCAACTCTATTGCGGATTCTAGCTCTCCCTGCTTCTCATAAAGCTCCGCCAACTGCATTAAGCGGTCAGCGATCTCGGTCGTTATGTCGGCGCGGACCCACATCGGAAGCAGATCTTCTGGAAATGCCGGGCGCTGCCAGACGAACCATGCGTAGGGCGACCAGCCAGCAGACGCCCAACCATAGCTGGTGTTTGCGAAAATGGCATCATAGGCAATCTGATATCGCCTAAGGGCTTCCAACTTATCCCCGTTAGCAAGGCTGATCTCTGCGGCAAGCAAAATCACTTCCGCCTTTACCTGATTGCTGGTGGTCGGAACCCACAATGCCAATTGGGCATACTGTTCAGCAGTCCCAAGGTCGTGCAAGGCCAGCGCGCGCTCAGCCAATCCCAGATACAGAGCAACCTCCTGGTCATTTAATTGATAAGCTTCCTCAAACAATGATTCAGCCGCGTCAAATTGACCCACTTGGACTAGTTCACGCGCTTCTTCCGCGGCAGCTATTGCTCGATTCCTTGGATCGATTTCAGTAGCAGTGGAATCGGCATTCCGAATTGCTGTTCCATCCCTAAGGTCAGTCGTATACCAGAAAGCCGCGCCCAGTATCTCTGGTCGTAGATTGATAGCCCGCTTATACGAATCGCTTGCAGCACTTAAATCGCCCGCTGCTTCCTCAATGACGCCCCGGTTCAGCCATAACAGCCATGAATCGGGCGCCAGATCGGTAGCGCTTGGCATTTCGCCCAGGGACAGGTCAACCTGGCTGTCTGCCCAAAGCAAAGCGCTGAGGTTGGCATGGTTCAAAGCATACTGGGGTTCTAATTCAATTCCATGCTGGTACGCGGCAATCGCTTCATCAAGAAACTGTGGATCACTTTCGGCCACCCTTCCATACGCGTACCCTGCTTGCAGCCAATAGAAACCAAAGTCAGGGTCATGGCTGGCCGCAGTAGACATCGTTTCCGCGATCGCCTGCCAGTCTCCGATCTCGGTTAGCGAAACTGCTTTGTCTGCGTAGAAAAATGCTCTCAAGGTATAGAAGCTGAATGCAACCAATGCGAGGCCCGGAATTGCGAGAGCCCATGGGGTCAGGCTTCCTGAATTTTTCTTAGCTCTAACCGGGCTAAAGCTGATGGCCAGCAAGATCATTGTGGTGAGCCCCACTGCAGGAAAAGGGAAAAAATTGTCGACCAGCGAGTGCGCACCGAGACCGACCAGACTTGAGAGAGCGGCCGCCCGGATGCCCTGTTCCTGCATGCTGAGTCTGCGCCATCCTTCGCGAGCCTGGAAAAAAATCATGATTAGCAATAGCGCGCCTGCAGCGAGGCCGAGCAATCCGCTTTCCGCGGCCATCTGAAACGGAAAACTATGTGCATGCAAATAGGGGCGCGCCGGCGGAGTCGACCAAATCTTCATCAAATAATTCGGGTACATCCCCGGCCCGGCGCCGGTAAGCGGATCTGAGCGGAGGGCATTCGTTGCGGCCTGCCAAAAAATGTCGCGCGCTTCGGCAACTGGCGCGTGAGTCGTACTCCCCTGGAAACTTAACAGCTTCCAAGCTGCGAAGCCGATAAAGGTCATCACTAGGACTATTCCAACGATCAATAGCGCTTTGCGGCGCCATATCCACTCGGCCCAGCGACGCGTCTGCATCCTGGCTTGTTTTGAAACGATAATTACCCACAGGGTTGAAAGGACTGTAATTGCGGCAGCTAAGCCCAGCAGACCGCCACGCGAATCTGTAAAAAACAGTATGACCAGGCTTATCCCAACATAGGCGGCAAGTGCGACGCGGGCAACTTTATTCGAGTTCAGTAGATAACTGGCAATTGCCAATGGGACCAGCAGATTAGTGAAGGATGCAAGCAAATTCGGATCGCCAAGGATCGTGCCCAGACGGTGTTCGAACCTCGGAACAAATTCCAGCCCTACGGTCAGCCTCCTCCATTCGGAAAGCAATCTCACAAGGTCTGCAGAGGAAAAAACCAGCAGAACTGCGCCCGCAATGAGCAGGCATTTCACGTAAAGTTCTTCCGGCCAGCCGCGGCGCAGAGTGTCAAACGAAAAGTAAAAAGCCAAGAAATAAACCAACCACAAGCCTGCATGCGGCAGGCTCCTGCGGACATCCTCCGAAAACAACACTGCGATCAGCTGAGAACCCAGGAACGCAGCAACCGCCCAATCGATGCCGCTGCCATGGATCGGCTCTCTTTTCGACAGGCGGATCAGAAGCCAGCCGCCGAGAACAACGACTGCCAGCACGGCGGAGAACAGCTGACGCCGAAAATCCACCATGGCGCCAAAGCCCCCTGCAATCAGGATCACATACGCGCTTAGAAACAACAAGAGCGCTTCGCGCGACAAATAGGTGAACTGGCTTTGGGCTGAAGTTCTCACTCTGGACATTTGATCTCACGCCCGAGGAAAAGGGATCAAGATATTGGTCCGTTGATCCACAAGGCGCGTGGTAGGTTTGTACATGTTGTCGATTGTGGCGTTTTGGTGATGATGGTTACTGTGGTGGATGTGGTGTTTGTGGCAGATGTGGTAACCGATGGTAGATTCCTGTTCTCTTATCTACTCCGCCTCTGATCATACGGGGCATTATGCACTGCAATCGCGCTTTTGTGTGGAATCAGCCGCGTTTGTCAAGGAATTGGACAGCCTACCGGCTGACAAGCGCTGTTTCTGCCATTGCGAGGAAGGCGCCTTGTGCCGCTCCTAAACGGTGGAGGCTGAGGTGGCCATCTCGTAGACCACTTCTATATGATTTCTATATGATTACGGAAGATTGCTTCGGGGCGTGACGCTCGCCTAGCGGCCCTCTCAGAAAGGGCCAACCCAACCACTTCCATATCCCAAAAGTTGTTGATTTTGCTGTGAGAACTGAGATTCCCGCCTTCGGCGGCCGGACAGGCGCCGTCCTGAGGAAGCCTGCGCGAAGCGAATGGGCTGACGAGGGATCTAAACCTGTCCCTAGGGTTTCTTCGAACGGGTCTGAGTTGCTTCGCGCCATAAGCGGAACGCTCCCTAGTGCAACCTAAAATGCGCCGCGACCGCCAGCGACTGTCCACAACGTTTTCAGCAGGATGAACAAATCGAGGCCGACCGAATAGTTCTGCACATAGTAAAGATCGTCTTCGGTATGCAGGTGCATGGGCCGGTCGCTGCGTCCGTTGACCTGCCACCAACCCGTCAGTCCCTGCGGGACAGCGAATCGTTTTCGCTGCCAGGGTTTGTATTTTTCCACCAATTCGGGAAGCTCCGGCCGCGGTCCTACGAGGCTCATCTCCCCCTTGAAAACATTCCACAACTGAGGGAGCTCATCCAGGCTTGCGCGTCGCAAGAAACGGCCAACGCGCGTCACACGGGGATCATCTACGCGCTTGTGGAGAAATCCATCTTTTTCCACCCTCTTCCGCGCCGCGGCTGGGTGCATCGTGCGGAACTTGTACATCGTGAACATCCTGCCATTCTCGCCCACCCTTGTTTGCAGGAGCAACGCATTTCCCCTGTCATTCAAGCGGATCGCCAGGGCGCAAAGCGCCATTACAGGCAAAGTCAGAGGCAGGCTTAGCAACACGGTCAAGACGTCAAAAGCGCGCTTGAAAAGCCTTTGCGAATCGCTGAGCGCAGGCGCGCGCAGATCGAGCAAGGGCATCCCCGCAAACTCATCGATCTGAGCCTTGTGCAAGGCGAGAGAAAAGTAATCAGGGATCACCCAGGTGCGCACCGGAAGATCGTGCAATTCCGCTGACAGCCAGTTCACATGCTGGTACGCTGAGCTCGGAAGAGCGATGACCACATCATCCGGTTTTCTTCGCTGCACTACTTTGCGGGCATCGTGCAGGTAGCCGAGCACTTGTTTGCCGCGCTTTTCGTCATCAAGGAATCCAATAAAAACCAGACCCAGCCCAGCGTGCTCAGCGATCTGCTGCCGCAGTTGCTCGCCGAGCTCACCGGCGCCGACCACCAGCACGCGGCGCTGCGCGACTCTGAAGCTGCGCCAACGTTGAAGGGCACGCAAAAGCAAACGCCAGCCGGTCAGCAGCACAAAGGCATCGAGGACGAAGGTGGTAAACAGCAAGCGCGAAACGTCGCGGAACGAGAGATAGAGCAAGCCAGCCGAGGTCACGCCCGCAAGCGCCGAACCCATGGTGACAGAACTCATTTCGTCCACGACGCGCAGGTTTCGCCGCCCATCGTAGACGTTGAAGAGCAGAAGGACGGCAATCCAAATCAGGGGGAATGAAAGATACAACGCACCAGGAACGCGCACGTCGCCCGCCTGCAACGGCTGAGCAAAGGAAAGCCCGCTGAGCGCTGGCCGCATAGCTTCAGCTAAAACCAATGCACAAGCAACCAGAATGCCATCCAGCGCGATGGAGAACAGTGCGAAATTAACCGAGAAGCGGCGAATCATGTTTCCGACCTCAAGTTTGGCAACAGGCCAAAGCGTTGCCCAATTACACGAATAAAGAATAAGGGGATTCCAATCACATATCGCCGCCAAAGGCGCCGGGGCTCCGCCACCAGGCGCGCCAGCCACTCGAGACCGTTATCTGTCATCCACCTGGGTGCGCGCCGCATTTCTCCCGAAATATAGTCAAACAGGGCTCCTGCCGCAAGAAAAACACCAACCTGAAGGTTAGATTTATTCTCAAGTATCCAACGCTCCTGAAGAGGGATGCCGAATCCAACGATAAGGATATCCGGTGCAGCACGGTTGATCAGCTCCACAACCGCTTGATTCGCCGGGTTGTCTCTCCTTTTATCAAAGTAGCCGTGATAAGTTCCAACGATTTCCAATCCCGGGGTTTTGGCGATCAGCACTTCAGCAGCTTTTTTCGCCACCCCATCTTTTCCTCCCAACAGAAAGATGGTCTGCTTATTATCCGCAGCTTGTCTGGTTAGCCCCGTAATCCAATCAGGTGGAGAAAATCTTTCGGGGATGGGTTCCCTTAAGAGCCACGCAGCCAACTTGACACCTGCTCCATCACAAAAAACCACCTCGCATTGATTGTAGAAATCTCTAAGCCAGGTGGTTTCATATGCAGTATTGAGCGAATGGGTATTTGAGTAATCAAATATGGATTTCGATCCCGCGGCTGCAGCTTGCTCTATTCGGTCAAGAACATCAGTAAGCCCAAGGGGGGAAACTCGAGTCCCCAAAACGTTGACCTCACTGGAGCCGCCAGGATGCCTTAACATATCAGATTACGCGCCGGGCAATGGAGTGA
>JBOGUK010000103.1:0-4740 GCA_050695915.1 Anaerolineales bacterium | reverse complement strand
TGCAGGTTGCAGTTGACGACGAAGATCAGGTTGTCGAGCTTCTCGCGGGCGGCCAGCGAGATGGCTCCGAGACTCTCGGGCTCGTCCATCTCGCCATCGCCGCAGAACACCCAGACTTTGCGGTCTTTGGTATCGGCCAAGCCGCGGCCTTCCAGATACTTGAGGAAACGTGCCTGGTAGATGGCCAACAGCGGCCCGAGTCCCATGGACACAGTCGGAAACTGCCAGAAGTCGGGCATGAGCCAAGGATGGGGATAGGACGACAGACCCTTGCCGTCGACCTCTTGGCGGAAGTTGGCCAGCTGCTCCTCGCTCAGGCGCCCTTCGAGAAATGCGCGCGCATAAATCCCCGGCGAGGAATGGCCTTGGATGAAAACGAGGTCGCCGCCGTGCGTCTCGGACGCCGCGCGCCAGAAGTGCATGAAGCCGGTGTCGTAAAGAGTGGCCGCCGACTGGAAGCTGGCAATATGGCCGCCGAGTTCGGAACTCTCCTTGTTGGCTTTCAACACGATGGCGAGAGCGTTCCAACGGATCAAAGACCGGATGCGATGCTCGATGGCGCGATCGCCCGGATGCGGCGCCTCCTCGTCGGGAGCTATCGTATTGACGTAGGCCGTATGCGCGGCGAACGGCAGCCGCGCACCCGCGCGCCGCGCCGTCTCGACCACTTGGCCCAACAGCCGATCGGCACGCTGCGTACCTGCGAACGCGATCACCGATGAAATAGCCTCGGTCCACTCGCGCGTTTCGCGGGCCTCATCCGTGCGTTCGTCCTGCATGGCTTGCCTCTTAGCTCTCATGGCGGTTTGCGGCCGCGGCACACAATCCGTTGTGTACGTCCGCCCAACGGGCTGTGTGCCGGACACGATACGGCGGGTAGATGGCACATGACCCGGATGAATCACTGGCGCACTTGGAACGTACCAATACCTACCTCACCATAAGGTGCTCAACTGCGGGCGATCAATCGTGAATGTCTCCTGTCCGAGTCCCCTGCCCCGAGGGGCGCGAATCAACATAAATAAGGGTGCGCTCGCGCCCGGTGATTCGGTCTCCATCATTGGACCGCCTCACAGCGCAATTCCGATGAGAGGACTCGATGGCTTCCAATCTTGACGCGGCGATCGACTCTATCGAATCCTACAAACGGGCTAATCCTTCCGCTCGCAAGGCGCAGGTGCAGCATGCCTACATCAAACGCTTTCAGCCGAGGAAAGTACGGAGCGTATTCGTTGGCCGGGGATATGCGCTCCGCTTTTCCGAGGCTCGCACCGACGCATTCTCGAACACCGTACTCTCGTTGTCAGCGCTCAAAGGTCATGATAATCGTCCCTTCGTCGTCGTTGTGATACGCGAACAACACGTCAGCTTCTTGCTCGCAAACACAACGCTGCTCCGAAAAATCAGTCACAACTCTCATCGACTGCGGGTCGACAACGTCCGCGGTAGCTTCAATGGGACGGACATTTTATCCGAGTATGAGGCTATTGCAAACATACCGGAAAACTTCGAACAGTTATTTGCCATCCATTCAGCCTTTACATGGTTAGAAAATTTGGAGCGATTGGTTGAGGCAACTAACGCCATAATCGGACGAGATAACCGCTTTCACCCAACGGATGCTCAGCGGTGGACGATTCTGGAAGCCCCGGAGCGTGCAGCTACCGCCTTGTCCTCTGCAGCTTTTTGCGCAGTGAAGCAGGAGCTCGTGGCAGTCATTCATCGAGAATGTGGGGCCATCCTGGGTGCTGCACGCACTGAAAACGTCAACCTTCGCGGCAATGCCATTGAGCAAATCATAACCGGCGTGCAAAGTGCACACGAGCTCGGCGACCTTTCCTGCGACTTGGGAGATGATACGCTGCTCCTGATTGACGTCAAGACGAAATTACTAGACAGAGCATCTGCTCCAAAGGCCTACAACATCGACAAAATGCTTGCTTTCTTAGCCGAGCCAAGTTCGGTATTTGCGTTCCTGATTGTCGGTGTAAATGTTGGCGCTGAGACGGTTTGCGGAAAGCTTCTTCCTTCGCTGGATAACGCGGTGCTCGATGCTACGGTCGTGCAACACCACTGGGCAGGCCGCGGATCGCGAGGAGTCACCCAACTTTCAGGAAGGCTCGGTCACGCGAATAACCCAGGCTATACTCCGATAATTTCTTTACAACGAGCGCGGCAATTCCTTGAGCAACTCCTGGACCTCTAAAGAAGGAGCGCAGTACCCATGCTCTGCGTCACGGCTCGTTTTGCGCGCCCATTGATGACATTTAAGGTGTTGCGTTCCCAAAACACGCCCCTGTCGTAACCCTGTATGGTCCTATCAGCTTCTGCCATCCTCAGTCTTTTCTCCGCTAGAATCGCGTATTCTTCAACCAGCTCAATACCGAGATAACGGCGCTGCAGTTTGTGTGCCACAACGGATGAAGTGCCGCTTCCCAGGAAAGGATCAAATACCATGTCTCCAGGTTGAGTACTGGCCAGAATGAGTTTAGCGAGGAGCTTTTCGCTTTTCTGAGTCGGATGGTCTGTATTCTCGGGCATCGACCAAAATGGAACCGTTATATCCGTCCAAATATTAGAGGGATGTGTGTCGCGAAAGTTCCCATTTTGGGTTTCAGCCCAGTCACGGGGTGAGCCGTCACCATTTCTATATGGAGCGATGACGCGCCGCCTTAATTTCACGTCTTCGACATTGAACGTATATTTATTTGACACGGTGCAAAACCACACGTCCTCACTTGAGTTTTTCCAATTACTCTTCGCACCCCGCCCTTTTTCACGCTCCCAGGTGATCCGATTTCTGACCTTCAACCGTGGCGCTATAGCGGTGAAAATAGAAGCTGAGGAATGCCAATCACCACAGATGTACACTGTGCCGGTTTTCTTCAGCGTTGGCAGCAGCGCATCAAGCACGCGGCCGAGCCAATTGGTATAGTCGTCAACTGAGCACCGGGAGAAAGCGTTGTCACCAAACCGCTTGTTCAAATTATAGGGAGGATCGAGAAACAGGAGATCTACAGATGCGCGTGGCAATCGAGGTGCTATTTGCAAGCAGTCACCCAGTACCGTTCTGTTCGTCAGATCCCTGCTCAGGTTAGCAGGCGTAATCAGTCTGCGGCGAAGCTCGACGCGCTCCGCCTCGGAGAGCACAATCGTTCTATTCCGCGGCGCACGTTTTCGCTGTTTGCTCATCGAATCCCATCTCGCCACGCATTGCCCCAAAATCCGGTAGTTAAAAGCTAACCCACTGAATCTGCACGAAATCGCCCCCCGTCCGCAAGGCGAATAAGAAAGGTTTTTGATTTATGCTGTGTAGCAAGGTGTTAAATGTGAGTCCAGTGGGAGGAACAAAACGCCGTGGATATGTTGCCTTCCTGCGGCTTTCAGAGGGCGTGTTCTATGATTCGATATGCCTGGTGACCGATGGGGATGCTCCACTGTTCGTTGACACGGATAAAACACATGCCTATCCCCTTAGATCCGGTAAAGCAGGGGAATCCTGAGATAAATCAATGGCTTGTCGCGGGATACGATCCGTCTTAAGAGGATGACTTAAGCCCTTGTTGTTCTTGTGACTTGTGGGGTCCCTGCCTGAGTTATGGGGATAGGCATGGATAAAACATCAGCCTGTCGGGATCAGGGGTCAGCAGTCCCGGCCGGTTGACCGTGACCGGACAGGATTTGCACAGCGCCGCGCATGGCGCTGCGAAATGCGTCGTCGAAGTTGACGCCGCGGATCTGCCATCGGTAGGTCCTCTCCGACCCGCCGAGACGCCAGTCCGCGATCCAGCCGAGGGCCTCTTCGCTCCAGACCAAACTGCCGGCCAGCGCGACATCGCCACCAACCGCTTTCGCCATTGTGTTCAGACTTGGAAGATCGGGCGCGGGCGATTTTTCAAAGTTGGGACCTGCCTTAGCTAGCGCCGAAAGACCCGGCAGCGCCATCGGCATTCCGACCCGTTCGGCAGCTTCCGCCAGCGCTTCGCGCATGCCGGGACCACGATCGCCGTCGCTTGTGAGCGTGTATGTGTTTGTTCCATGACGGACGCCGAGAAATACGACGATGCGCGGCCGTGATGCGGTCCATGGCTTGCGCCCGAGCCTCTGCAATGCAGCATCGATTTTTGCCGGATGAAAATTGACCGTAAGCTCATAGGGCCGATCGCGCGTGCCCTGCTCGTCGTGCAGCGGAATGCCGCCCATAAGATCACGATATCGAAACGCGCTGACGAATGTGCCGGCCTCTCCAGCCATCGCGGCAACGCCCGGGTCGTCGATGAGCCGCGGGTCGCCGGAGACCTTGACCAGGACATCTATCAGGCATTGGCCAAAGCCGAAACCCCGGTTTGCCTCCGTCTGCCCCGTGACGAAAGTCCGTGCCTGATAGAGACCATTCTTGCTGCCTGCGGCGGTTGTCCCGCAAACAACGGTCAGCAGCACCACGAGGCACGAGATCGAGCGGGACATTCTTGAGATATCCATTCGGTAAAGCATGTACCCAGTCCTCCCTCCAATTCGGCTGAACGCTCGCATTTATGAGCGCGCGTATGGGGCGATGCCGCCAGCAACAACCGCTATGTCCGACTTTTTGGCAAAACGAGCTGGGGTCCTCGGGATTCGGCTGCACCTGCTGCACGGTGGGTGGCTGCGGCATCGGCATCATCGAAAACCAATCTCGGAACCGGCGCCGGCACCGGCACATCGGATCGCAATCGTGTCGATGCAACCTCTGTCATGGGG